>NZ_JBFARO010000002.1:0-265669 GCF_040677125.1 Actinomadura sp. NPDC049382 | reverse complement strand
GACGTGTGGTTCTCCCCCCGAAGAACGTGGGCGCTTCACCCACTGATCACTTGCTCCCCAGCAAGATCACTTTCCACACCTGAGGGAATACCCCCACGTGTGAGCGGCATGGTGACGCAGATCAAGCAGGGCGCGTACGACCTCTGAGTGGGGCAGTCATGCGTCGTACCTCATTGCGTCGCGCTGAGGTGCGGCGTGGTCTTGGGGCGCCCAATGAGGGACGGGCGTTGAACTATGGCTTGGCCTCTGTGTCTGGGCTGGCGTGGAGTTCGTTCTGACCGCTATCCGCTTCTCTGTCGGCACTCGCTTGCGGGAGCAGTTCTTCGGCGTTGGAGGGCCACACCTCAGTCAGGGGTGTTGTGGGGTGGACGGTGGCGCCGGTGGCGGTGGCGAAGTCGCGGAGCGCCTCGATTGCCTTGGCTGCGTCCTGGGCGGCCTGCTCCAGGGTTTCCGCGTAGTGGATTTGGCCGGTGAGGTCGAATGCGCGTTGCGCCAGCATCAGGATGCGTGGGTCGGTGTACGCGATCCGCACATCTAAGAGTTTCCCTTGGGCGGTCGAGCGTTCGCGGAAAGACGCCGAGTGCGCGTCGCGGGCGGCCTGGGTGCCGGGGTGTTCGATGCGTTGCCGGATGTAGTGGAGTTCGGCGCGGCGGTAGTAGGGGAGCCAGTTGACCAGGGCGTCGTGGGCCGCCTCTCGCTCCTTCTGCTGCTCTCTTTCGCGGCGTCGGGTGCGGAGATGGATGAACACGGAGGAGGGGACCGGCAGGCTGAGGGCGATGCCGAGCGCGATGGCGAGGGCTTCCGTGCCGCTCATGGGTCCAGTTTGCCTGGCGGTGGCACACTGGGGCGCGGCAGCGCGAAGTGCGGACGGACGAGTGGACGGTGGGTGGTCGGTGGCTCTGGTGCCGTCCGGTACGCCGTTCGCCCGTGCGGCCGGGGAGAAGACCGCTGGGCGTCTCCCCGGCCGGGTTCGGGAGTGGCGGCCGCCGTGGCCGCTGGACCTGCACGGGACGGTCTCGCCGCATCAGCGGGGGCCTCATGATCCGGCGTTCCGCGTTGAGCGGGACGGTGCCGTCTGGCGGGCGTCCCACACGCCTGAGGGGCCGGGGACGCTGCGGCTCCGGTGGGTCGGCGACGTCGTCGAGGCGACGGGGTGGGGGCCCGGGGCCGAGTGGCTGCTGGACGGGGTGCCCGAGCTACTCGGGGTCGATGACTCGCCGGACGGGTTCGTCGCGCGGCATGACGTCGTGCTGGAGCAGGCTCGTCGGCGTGAGGGGCTGCGGATCGGGAAGTCGCGGCGGGTGTTCGAGGCGCTCGTGCCGGCCGTGATGGAGCAGAAGGTCCTCGCGCAGGAGGCGTGGCGCGGGTGGGGGTACCTGCTGCGGCGGTTCGGGGAGCCCGCGCCGGGCGCGCCGCACATGCGGGTTCCGCCGCCGCCCGAGGTGTGGGTCCGGATTCCCTCGTGGGAGTGGCACCGGTCCGGGCTGGAGGCCGTCCGGGCTCGGACGATCATCGGGGCCGCGCGGGTCGCGAAGCGGCTGGAGGAGGACGCCGGGGAGGCGCGGCTCAGGTCGCTGCCCGGGATCGGGGTCTGGACCGCGGCCGAGATCCGGCAGCGGGCGGTCGGGGATCCCGACGCCGTCTCCGTGGGCGACTACAACCTGCCCGGCCTGGTCGGCTGGGCGCTGGCGGGCCGCAAGGTGGACGACGCCGGGATGCTCGAACTGCTGGAGCCCTATGCCGGCCATCGGTACCGGGTCACCCGGCTGCTGGAATCGTCCGGGAGGCGCCCGCCGAGGCGCGGCCCCCGGTTGCCTGTCCGGGACTACCGGTCGTTTTGACCGGGTCCGCCGCTGAGCGGCGGCGCAGCCAGAAGTTGTTCGGGGTCCAGTCGAGGCCGTCGCGGCTGTCGGCGCCGAACAGGGGGCCGAGGACGGCGAGGGCGACGATGATGCCGAGCACGTACAGCATGGTCTTCTTCTTTCAGTGGGATCGCTGAAGGGGCGTTCCCGCGCGGGGCGATCGGTGGAGCCGGGGTGTCCGTCCCTTCCCATCGCACCTTTAGTTTGACTCCGTCCAACGTTCAGGTCCAGCGACCTTTCCTGGAGGGATTGTGTAAGAATCGCTTCACTATGTTGGATCTGGGGCGGTTGCGGGTGCTTCGGGAGCTCAAGCTGCGCGGGACGCTCGGGGCCGTGGCGGAATCGCTCGGGTACACGCCTTCGGCGGTGTCGCAGCAGCTCGCTCAGTTGCAGAAGGACGTCGGCGTGCCGGTGGTGGAGCGGGCCGGGCGGCGGCTGCGGCTGACCACGGCGGGGGAGGTGCTCGCCGAGCACGCCGAGACGCTGCTGGCGCAGGCCAAGCAGGCTGAAGAGGCGACGGTCGCGGCGAGCGGGCGGGTCGCCGGGGTCGTGCGGCTCGTGGGGTTCCAGACGGCGCTGTTGCATGTGCTGGCGCCCGCGTTGCCGCGGCTGGCGGAGAAGTATCCCGAGCTTGTGGTCGATGTTCTGGACGAGGAGTTCCATCGGGTTCTGCAGGCGCTGGTGCTGCAGGAGATCGATGTAGTGCTGACCGATGAGTACTCGCATCTGCCGCGCCCTAGGCGGCCTGAGCTGACGTCTGAGGTGCTCGTCACGGAGATGATGCGCGTGGCCTTGCCCGAGGGGCATCGGCTGGCGCTGGACGGCGCTCCGGTGCGGATGGCGGATCTCGCGGACTCGCCCTGGGTGACCGGGCATGTCGGGACGAACCACGCCGATCTGCTGGAGCGGACGTGTGTGGAGCTGGGCGGCTTCCGGCCCGATGTGCGGTACCGGTCGAACGACCTGCTGATCATCTTCGCGATGGTCGCGTCGGGCGGCGCGGTGTGCCTGATCCCCGACCTGGCGCTCGCCGAGCGGGAGGAGGGCATCGTGGTGCGGGACGTGGCCGATGCCCCGGTCGACCGCCGCATGGTCATGTGGACGCGGGTCGGTGCCGAGGTGCGGCCGTCGGTGCGGGCCGTCCTGGAGGAGCTACGGGAGTCGGCGGACGCGCTGGTGGAGCGGCGTCCCAGCACCGTTCGCGGCGCTCCTTGACTCAGGTCTTCCAGGACGTGAGTGCGTCGTCGATCTCCTTGCGGGTGGGGAGGCGGAGCGACTTCGGTGGCTTGTCCGGGACGTTGTACTCGGTTGCGTAGGCGGGGTTCAGTGCGCCGTCCGGTGTGCGGAAGCCCGCGCGTTGGAGGATGTTGCGGGCCGAGCGGGTGCCTAGGGCCGCCTGGAACGCCTCTGCGGCGTCGCGTCGGCGCGGGTCCTTCGTGGTGACGGCGTAGGGGTGGTCCAGCATCAGCGTGCCCTCGGTTGGCAGGAGGCTGATGACGGGGTTCGGACGGTGGGTTTCGTTGTAGGCGACCACTGCTTGCTCTGTGGTGACGGCGAGGGGGCGGGCGAACCGTTCGGCGGTGGTGAGGGTGGCCAAGGTCGCCGTTGAGCCGCCGCTCTTGCGGAGGGCTTTGGCCACGTCTGCGACGGGGCGGGGCGTGGCTAGAACCACTGGTGTTGCGGCCACTGGTGTGCCGGGCATGTTGCGGCCCAGCCATAGTGACGACTCCGGTAGCCAGGCGTCCGACTGGCCCTTGTAAGCGGCCGGTGCGACCGGGGTGACGCTGGCGTGGACGCAGCGCCCGCCAACGCGGTGCTTCTCCACGTTGAAGCGGGACGCCACGTCCTTCAGCGCCGGTGCTATCTCCGGCTGCGCCGCGACGGTGATCCGGACGTCGGCGCCGGAGCAGGCCGGTGCGGAGAACAGACCGGATGCCCACGCGCCGCCGCCCGCGCCCGACAGGAGCAGCGCCAAGGCCGCCCAGAGCGCCGGGCGCCGCCACAGCGGGCGTCCGTCTTCGTCCACGTGTCCGTCATACAGGACTGAGCGGCAGCCGCTTCCCGAATTTGCCGATCCCGTCCGTGCGGCGGGCGGCTTCCAGACGCTCCGCCGGCACCTCGCCGTAGAGGGTGGTGCGCTGCCTGGCCGGACGCCCCGCGCGCGCCGCGATCGCCTCCAGTTCGCTGATGGGCTTGAACGAGCCGTTCTCCGACCCCGCCATGCGGCTGATGGTCTCTTCCATCAGCGTCCCGCCGAGGTCGTTCACGCCGCCTTGCAGGACGCGCGTGCACAGTTCGTCCCCCAGCTTCACCCACGACGTCTGGATGTTGGAGATCGCTCCGTGCAGCAGGATGCGCGCCAAGGCGTGGACGGCCACGTTCTCCCGAACTGTGGGCCCGGGACGTGCCAGCCCGGCGAGATAGATGGGCGAGTTGTGGTGGACGAACGGAAGCAGCACGAACTCACTGAATCCGCCCGTCCGCTCCTGGATGGACCTCAGCAGCTTGATGTGCGCGACCCAGTGCGACGGGGTGTCCACGTGCCCGTACATCATCGTGGACGTCGTCGGTATGCCGATCTCGTGCGCGGTGGTGACGACCTCGACCCACTGGTCGGTGGGCAGCTTTCCCTTGGTCAGCACCCAGCGGACGTCGTCGTCCAGGATCTCGGCGGCCGTTCCCGGTAGCGAGTCGACCCCGGCCTCCTTCGCGGCCTGCAGCCACTCCCGGATCGACAGGTCCGTCCTGGACGCGCCGTTCACGACCTCCATCGGGCTGTAGGAGTGCAGGTGGATGTCGGGGGCGCGCCGCTTCACCTCACGCGCGAGGTCGAAGTAGGCGGTGCCGGGCAGGTCGGGGTGGATGCCGCCCTGCATGCAGATCTCGGTGGCGCCCGCCGCCCATGCCTCGTCCACCCGGTCCCCGACCTGTTCCAGGGACAGCGTGTAGGCGTCGGCGTCAGTGCGGCGTTGTGCGAACGCGCAGAACCGGCAGCCGGTGTAGCAGACGTTGGTGAAGTTGATGTTCCGCGTGACGATGTAGGTGACGTCGTCCCCTACGGCCTCGCGTCGCAGGTCGTCGGCGAGGGAGGCGAGGGCGTCGAGCTCCGGGCCTTCGGCGTGCAGGAGGGCGAGCGCCTCGTCGTCCGACAGCCCGGCAGGGTTCTGCTCCGCGCGCGCGAGAGCGGTCTTGACGTCGGCGTTGAAGCGCTGGGGTGCGGACATGCGCTCCTTCAGCGCGTCCCAGTCGCCGTAGACCTCGTCGAAGTCGTCGCGCCGGTCGCTGGTGCGGCCGGTGGTGTCGATCGTCGTGTGCAGGTCGGTGCGCCCGGACGCCTCGAAGCCGCCGTCCGGCTCCTGCCAGGGGCGTCCTTCGAGGACGGCGTCCTCCCGCGCCAGCCCGGTCGCCGGGTCGGCCAGGGCGGCGACGTGCCCGATCAGCCGCGGGTCCAGCCATGGCTCGCCGCGCCGCACGTACTCGGGGTAGATCGTCAGCCGCTCGCGCAGCGTGAAGCCCGACTCGGCGGTCCGCTCCGCGAGCTCGTCGATCTGCGGCCACGGCCGCTCGGGGTTCACGTGGTCGGGGGTCAGCGGCGAGACGCCGCCCCAGTCGTCGATGCCGGCGCGCAGCATCAGCGCATACTGGTCGGCGACCAGGTTCGGCGGCGCCTGGATGCGCGCCTTCGGCCCGAGGACGAGCCGCGTCACCGCGATCGTCGCGGCCAGCTCCGCCAGCTCCGCGTCCGGCGCGTCCCGCATCTTCGTGTCGGGCTTCGCACGGAAGTTCTGGACGATGACCTCCTGGATCGCCCCGTACTCCCGCATCGTCCGGCGGATCTCGAAGACGGCGTCCGCGCGCTCCTCGACCGTCTCGCCGATGCCGATCAGGATCCCGGTCGTGAACGGCACGTTCGTGCGGCCGGCGTCCTCAAGGACGCGCAGGCGGACGGCCGGGTCCTTGTCGGGCGACCCGAAGTGCGGGCCGCCGCGCTCGCTGAACAGCCGCGTCGCCGTCGTCTCCAGCATCATGCCCATGGACGGGGCGACCGGCTTGAGCCGCTGGAAGTCGCGCCACGTCAGCACGCCCGGGTTCAGGTGCGGCAGGAGCCCGGTCTCCTCCAGCACCCGGATCGCCATCGCGCGCACGTACGAGAGCGTGTCGTCGTACCCGTGCGCGTCGAGCCATTCGCGGGCCTGCTTCCACCGGTCCTCGGGACGGTCCCCGAGCGTGAACAGGGCTTCCTTGCAGCCCATCGCGGCGCCCTGCCGCGCTATCTCCAGCACCTCGTCGGGGCTGAGGTAGGGCGCGTCGAGCCGGTGCGGGACGGTCGCGAACGTGCAGTACCCGCAGCGGTCCCGGCAGAGCCGCGTCAGCGGGATGAAGACCTTGCGGCTGTAGGTGATGACGCCCGGACGGCCGGCGGCGTCCAGACCGGCGTCCCGGGTGCGGGCCGCGTAGGAGAGCAGATCGTCGAGCTGCGCCCCGCGGGCCTGCAGCAGTGTGGTGGCCTCGGATCGGTCCAGTGTCTTGCCGTCGCGCGCGCGGGCCAGGGCCCGACGTAGAGCGGAGCTCGTGGCGTCCATGCGGGCACTCTATGCCAATCGTCATAATTTGTGCCGCGCCGGGGCCCCGCCAAGGCCGGCGTGGAGTCCCGTACCCACGCCAGCCCCGGCCGGACCCGATCTATTCCCGCCTACCGGACCTCGACGGCGCCGGCTACCGGACCTCGATGAACGCCTCGGCGCTGCGCGGCGGGCGCTCGCGCGGCGGCGCGGCGGCGTGCCCGACGCCGACCGCGCCCATCGGGTCCCACTCGTCGGGCAGGTCGAGGACGTCGCGGACGACGTCGCGGCAGAACATCGTGCTCGACACCCAGCACGAGCCGAGCCCCTCGACCGCCAGCGCGACCAGCAGGTTCTCCACCCCGGCGCCGGTCGCCACGACGAACATCTCGCGCTCGGCGCGCGACCGCCGCTCGTCCGGGTAGTCGTGCGAGCCGTCCATCACCAGGCACGGCACGATCAGGTACGGCGCCCGGCGCAGCACCTCGCCGCGGCGCAGCCGCTTGGTGATCGACTCCGCGGAGAAGCCGTCGCGGCGCAGGTCGGCCTCCCACGCGTCGCGCATCGCGTCCAGCAGCCGGGTCCGCGACTCCGCCGACTCCAGCAGGACGAACCGCCACGGCGTCGTGTGGTGCGGCGCCGGCGCGGTGATCGCGGCGTCGACCGCGCGGCGCACCGCCGCCGGGTCGACGGGCTGGGCGGTGAACTCGCGGATCGTGCGGCGCGCGCGCAGCACGTCCGCCGACCCGAACCTGAACATGTCCTCGTCGGGGGGACGCACGAGCGCCTGCGCGCCCGGCCCGTCCTCGGCCGTGACCAGCTCGGAGAGCCCCCGCACGACGGCGATCGGCACCCCGTCGAGCTTGCCCTTGACCAGTTCGCCCGCCGCGGCGATCTCGTCCGCCACGGCGGTGATCGTCGCGTCGAGCCGGTTGCCGTGGGAGTCGGTGCGGCCGCGCAGGTCGGCGAGCGGCTCCAGCCCGGCGACGCCGATGGCGGCGTCGGTGAGCCCGTTGCGCCACGGCCGCCCCAGCGTGTCGGACACGATCACGGCGACGTCGGCCCCGGTGCGCTCCCGCACCCCGGCCCGGATGCGCCGCGCCGACGCGTCCGGGTCCTCCGGGAGCAGCAGCACAGTGCCCGGCCGGGTGTTGGACGCGTCCACCCCGGCCGCGGCCAGCACGAGCCCTTGGCGCGTCTCCACGATCCGAGTCTCGCCTCGCGCGTGCGCGCGCCGCGCGACCACGCGCACCGTCTCGGCGTCGATGGCCTTCTCCCGGTCGTCGGCGAGCAGGACCCGCCCCTCCGCCTTGCTGACGATCTTGGACGTGATGACGAGCACGTCCCCGTCCTGCACCGTCCCCGCCGGGACCAGCGCGGCGATGTCGTCCCCTTCGGCGACCTCCGGCAGCCCCGGAACGCCGAAAACCTCAAGCCTCACTCGGCGTCCTCCGCCCGCTTCAACTCCATCGCCAGGTCGACCGCCGCCCGCGCGATCGCGGCCGTGGCCGCGGCGTCGCTCATCAGCAGCGGCCGGGACCGGACGTCGATGCCCTCGACCCGCACGTCCGCGTCGGCCTCGTCGACCAGCCAGCCGTCCAGCAGGCCCAGCCCGTACAGTTCCGCGACCGCCCGCGCCGACGTCTCGACGCCGATCGCCGTCAGGCACGCGTCGGCCATGCCCCGCACCGGCGCCCCGCCGATGATCGGGGAGACGCCGACCACGGTCTTCGATGCCACGGCGTCCCGGATGCCGGGCACCGCCAGGATCGTCCCGATGCTCACCACCGGGTTGGACGGCGGGAACAGCACCGCGTCGGCCGCCTCGATCGCCGCGAGCACGCCGGGCGCCGGCTTGGCGTCCTCCGCGCCCACCGCAGCGATCGACAGCGCCGGAACGGACGCCCGCAGCCGCACCCACCACTCCTGGAAGTGGACGGCCCGCCGGCCTTTCTCGTCCTCGATGACCACATGCGTCTCGACCTGGTCGTCGCTCATCGGAATCAGCCGGACGCCCGGATTCCACCGGTCGCACAGCGCCTCGGTGACCGCCGACAGCTTGTAGCCCGCTTCGAGCATTTGCGTCCGGACGATATGGGTCGCGAAATCGCGGTCGCCGAGCCCGAACCATCCCGGGCCGACGCCATAGGCGGCCAGTTCCTCCTTGACGGTGAACGTCTCGTCCGTCCGGCCCCAGCCCTGTTCCTCGTTGATGCCGCCGCCGAGCGTGTACATCACGGTGTCCAGGTCAGGACACACCCGCAGCCCGAACAGGGAGATGTCGTCCCCGGTATTGCCGATGACGGTGATCTCCGCCTCCGGAACCGCCTCCCGCAGGCCGCGCAGGAACCGGGCGCCGCCGATCCCGCCCGCCAGACACACGATCTTCATAATCCAACCCTACGGGGCGCCGTCCGCGCATGGAGATCTGCACCGAAGAGGCGCCGCGCGGATCGCGCGGTCCGCGACGCGGGGTGCGGGGTCGCCGCTCCGGACGAGACTGTGCAAAGCTTTGCCGTGTAATGGATTGCCTCAGTCTGGAGAATTCACCGTGAACAAGGAAGCCGTCCAGCGCCTGCGCGAACCGGCCGCCTGGGTACTGCTCGCCGCGGCGGGACTGCACTTGCTCGCGGGGCTGATCTCCCTTCTGGGCGGCGACGGCACGTTCACCGGCCGCGCGCTCGGCGAGACGCGGGGCGGCACGTTCCTGCAGATCGCCCTCGTCGGGATCCTCGTCCTCGCGGTGCTCCTGGTCACCTGGGGCGAGACCCCGACCCCGCAGGCCAGGACGATCACCATGGGGGCGCTCGGCGTCCTCGGCGGCATCGTCCTGTTCGGCGTCATCGCGTGGCTCAGCGGGATGCTCGCCGACTCGGAGTACACCTCGGCGGTGACGAAGCTGTCCGCGTTCCTGGAGGGCGCCGGCAAGCTCGCCGTCGTCGGAGCGGGCGGCTGGTTCGTCTTCACCGTCTTCCAGGGGATGCAGCCCGCGCGTCCGAAGGCCCAGCCGCAGATGCAGCCGGGCTACCCCGACTTCGGGTACCAGCAGGGCCAGCAGGGCCAGCAGGGCCAGCAGCAGTTCGGGCAGCCGCAGCAGTACGGCCAGCAGCAGGACTACCAGCAGCAGGGCTACGAGCAGCAGCAGTACGGGCAGCAGCAGTACCAGCAGTACGGGCAGCAGCAGCCGGGTGCCGAGGGCCAGCAGGCCGCTCAGCAGTACGGCCAGCAGCAGTACGGCCAGCCCCAGCAGTACGGCCAGCAGGACTACCAGCAGTACGGCGCCCAGGGCGGCTACCAGGCCGGCCAGCAGCAGCCCCAGAACCAGCAGCCCGCCGCCGACGAGGAGATGGGCGAGTGGACGCGCGCCTACGGCGGCTCCGGCGGCGACCAGGGCCCGCAGGGCACCCAGCCCGCGCCGCCTCAGGGCGAGCAGGGCGGCGACTGGTACCGGGACAACCGGCCCCCGCCGCCGCAGTGATCCGCCGCGGCGCCCGCGTGCGCCGACCCGGCGTCCAAGCGCGGCGGTGACCGCCCGATTAACTGATCTTCATCCAAAGGTCAGCGAGCCCATCCCGGCATAAGCCGTTTTGTCGCCCAGGAAAGCTCTCCGGCTTGACGGGGCAGTCGCTACACGCGTGTAATTTCGTCCGTGTAGTTTCAATGCCTTCTCGGGGGAAGGAACCGGAGGGAAGGCATTGACCAGGGGGTTCCACGGGCAGGGAGGTGCGCTGTGAGCGAGGTGGTCATCCCGCTGGCGCACGGCACAGACGGCGAAGAGATGGGCTGGCAGGAGCGCGCCCTGTGCGCGCAGACGGACCCGGAGGCGTTCTTTCCGGAGAAGGGCGGCTCCACTCGCGAGGCCAAGAAGGTGTGCCGGGCATGCGAGGTGCGTACGGAGTGCCTGGAGTACGCGCTGCAGCACGATGAACGTTTCGGCATCTGGGGAGGTCTCTCCGAGCGGGAGCGGCGCAAACTGAAGCGCCAGGCCGTCTAGCGGCGTCCAGGCCGCCCGCCGCCCGTCCCGGATCTCGGGGGAACCGGGGCGTGCGCCGAGCGGTCGCCGTACAGTTATCAGCCGTGCCGGCCCCGGCCGGCACGGCTGATGTCTTCCCGCACGCTTCACCACGACCCTGTCGTCCCACAGATCGAGCGATCATTGGCCCCCACTCTCGATCGCCACGTCGTCACGGCGGTCCTCGTCGTCCATGACGGCGCCCGGTGGCTTCCGGAGACCCTGAAGGCGCTGCTCACGCAGGCGCGGCCCGTGCAGCGCCTCGTGATCGTGGACACCGGCAGCCGGGACCGCGGGCCCGCCGTGCTCGCCGAGGTCGTCGGCGCGGGCACGGTCCTCACCCTGCCGCGCACCACCGGCTACGGGGAGGCGATCGCGGAGGCGCTGCGGCAGGACGCCGCGTCCGCGCCCGTCCCCGACGACGAGCCCGGCACGCCGCGCACCGAGTGGCTGTGGCTGCTGCACGACGACTCCGAGCCCGCCCACGACGCGCTCGCCCAGCTGCTGCGCACCGCCGGCGCCGACCCCAACGCGGCGGTGCTCGGCCCGAAGGTCCGCGACTGGGACGACCGGCGCGTCCTGCGCGAGCTGGGCGTCACCGTCGACGCCGCCGGGCGCCGCGAGCGCGGCCTCGACCGCGACGAGTTCGACCAGGGGCAGCACGACGGCGTCCGGGACGTCCTCGCCGTCGGCAGCGCCGGGATGCTGGTGCGCCGGGACGTGTGGGAGCGGCTCGGCGGCTTCGACGTCGAGTACGGCATCTTCCGCGAGGACCTCGACTTCTGCTGGCGGGCGCACGCCGCCGGGCACCGGGTCGTCACGGCCAGCGACGCCGTCGTCTACCACGCGGAGGCGGCCCGGCGCGGGCTCCGCGAGATCGGCATGACCGCCGAGCACCCGGCCCGCCGCGACCGCCGCAACGCGCTGTTCACGCTGCTCGCCAACCAGCCGTTCCCGGCGATGCTGCGGGCCCTCGCCCGCAACGTGTGGGCGTCCCTCGCGCACGCGCTGTTCCTGCTGGTCACCAAGCGGCCGGGTGCGGCCCGCGAGGAGCTGCGCGCGCTCGCCGACGTGCTGCGCGACCCCGGCCGGCTGCGGCGGGCCCGCGCCGCCCGCGCGGACGGCCGCGCCCGCGTGCACCGCACCGTGCGGCGCTTCCAGCCACGGTGGGTGGTGCTGCGCCGGGCCGTCGAGGCGGTCTCCGAGCACCTCGCCGCCCAGGAGCGGGCCCGCGAGCAGCGGGAGGAGGACGACGTCACGGTGGACGAGCCCGGCCCGATCCGCCGGTTCCTCGCCCGCCCCGGCGTGCTGCTCGTCCTCGCGCTGACCGCCGTCGCGGTCGCCGCCGAACGGTCCCTGCTGACCGCCGCCGGTCGGCTCGGCGGCGGCGCGCTCGTGCCCGCCTGGGGCGGCGCAAGCGACCTGTGGGAGCAGTACCTGACCGGCTGGCACCCGGTGGGGCTCGGCACGGACGCGGGCAGCCCGCCCTACGTCGGCGTCCTCGCGGCGCTGTCGACGGTGCTGTTCGGCAAGCCGTGGCTGGCGGTGTCGGTCCTGCTGCTGGGCAGCGTGCCGCTCGCCGGGCTCACCGCCTACCGCGCGTCCCGGCTGCTGATCACGGAGTCGCCGCTGACCGGGCGCCGGGCCCGCGCCGCCGGGCGCCGCGTCCCCGTCGCCGCCGTCCGCGCCTGGTTCGCGGCCGTGTACGCGCTGCTGCCCGCCGCGACCGGCGCCATCGCGGGCGGACGCCTCGGTACCGCCGTCGCCCTCGTGCTGCTCCCGCTGATCGGGCTGTACGCCGCCCGCCTCTACGGGGTGCCGCGTTCGGAGGCCGCCCGCTTCAACGCCGCCACCCGGCGCAAGCGCGCCGGACGGGCCGCCTGGACGGTGGCGCTGCTGCTGACCGTCGCGATGGCTTTCGTCCCGCTCGTCTGGCTTCTCGCCGTGCTGGCGGCCGTGATGGTGTACGCGCTGCTCGACCGGCCGGGCCCCCGGCAGGGCCGCCGCAACCTCGGGATCGCGCTCGGCGTGCCGCCGCTGCTGATGCTCCCGTGGACGGTCGGCCTGCTGCTGCACCCGTCCCGCTTCCTGACGGAGGCGGGCCTGCACCGCCGGTTCGAGCCCGCGACGGCGGCCGACCTGCTGACGCTCAACCCGGGAGGGCCGGGCACGCCCGCCCGGTGGGCGCTCGCGGGCCTGCTCGCGGTCGCCGTGCTCGCGCTGCCGCTGCGCAGCCGCCGGGGCAGCGTGCTCGCGGGCTGGCTGCTGGCGGTGTTCGGGCTGCTCCTCGCGGTGCTGATCAGCGCCATCACCGTCACCAAGGGCGCGGACGCGGCTCCGGTCTGGCCCGGCGTGGTGCTGATCTTCGCGGGGGCCGGGGTGCTGCTCGCCGCGACCGCCGCCGTCCAGCGCGCCACCGAGGTCCTCGCGGGCAAGGACGTGATCTACCGGATGGGCGGCGCCGTCGTGGTGCTCGCCGCGCTGAGCGCGCCCGTCCTGTCCGCCGCGCTGTGGGTGGTCGGCGGTGCGGGTGGGCCGCTCGGCAAGGTCGACCCCGACACCGTGCCCGTGTTCCTGCACGCGCCGGGCGGGCCGAGAACCCTCGTCCTGCACCGAGAGCCCACCGGACGGGTCTCCTACACGATTCTGCGGGACGAGCGTCCGAGACTGGGCGAAGCAGAGGTCCCGGTGGGCGGCGAAGCCCACGGACGCTTGAACGACCTGGTAGCTGGCCTGGCCGTGGGACGTGAGGGCGATGACGGGCCCGCACTGACCCGTATGGGCGTCCAGTACATCCTCGTGCCGCACCCACAGAAGGACCCGGTCACGAAGGTCCTGGACGCGTCACCGGAGCTGACCCGCCTCAGCCGCACTGAAACGTTCGCCGTGTGGCGGCTCCAGGCGGCGTCCGCCCGGATGATGCTTCTGCAAGGCTCCACCGTCACGCCCCTACCTGCGGGCCGGATCAACGCCCGTGTGCAGATCCCTCCGGGACAGGGCAAGCGCACCTTGCTGCTGGCCGAAGCCGGGGACGGCGGCTGGCGAGCCACCCTGAACGGCGAGGAGATCCTCGAATGGCACACGGTGGACGGCTGGGCGCGGGGCTATGACATCCCTCCGAGCGGAGGCGAGTTCAAGCTGACACGCTCGGACAAGATGCGGCACACCTGGGTCGTCATCCAGGGCGTCGCCGTCTTGGCCGTCCTCGTCCTGGCGCTGCCCGGCGCGCAGACCGACAATCTGACTTTCGGTGGCGACCGGCAAGGGCGCCACCACGGACGGCGCGCGCGCCGCCGTGGACGCCGCCGCGCAGGCCATGCCGCCCACGTCAAGCACGAGCAGTCCCCAGAGCCACCCCCAGAGCCACCCTCAGAGCCGGCCAAGGAGCCGAGCCCGGAGGAGGTGCCGTGACCCCCATGCGCAAGGCTCTGCTGGAGAAGGCCGTGCCGGAAAGGGCCGTGCTGGAGAGAACAGTGCGACTCCTCGGCATGCGCTACGCCACCGCCGCGCTGATGCTCGTCGCCGTCGCCGCCCTGTACGGGGCCGCGACCCTGTCGCGTCCGGGGGAGGCGTCCGAGAAGGGCCGCACGGTGCCCGTCGCCGACGCCGTGATGGTCTGCCCAGGGCACGAGGGCGGGCGCCTGGCCGTCCAGTCCCTCTCCCAGAGAGGCGGCGGGAGCGTGCAGATGGCGCCGTCCAAGGGCGGCTCCCCACTCGGGTCCATGTCGTCGCCAGGCCAGGGCTGGAACGGCGACACCAAGTCCAGCGGCGACGCTTACACCGTCCGCGGCACCGGTCCCATCGCCGCCGGGCTGGAGGCCGAGCAGACCACGTACTGGCCGGGCGGCCCCGACCGCGGCCTCGCCAGTGCCCGCTGCGCCGTCCCCGGCACCGACCTGTGGTTCCTGGGGCCCGGCCCCACAGCCGCCGACCAGCTCGACCTGTACCTGACCAACGTCGACGCGCAGCCCGCGTCCGTGAACCTCACCGCCCTGTCCGGCGAGGGGCCCCTCGACACCCCGGACGGACGCGCCACGCCCGTCGCGCCCTACACCACCCGGGTCGTGCGCATCGGCGGGTCGCCGGAGGGCCTCGGCGACATCGTGAAGACCGCCGCCGACCTCGCGCTGCGCGTGCAGACCACCAGCGGGCGCGTCGCCGCGTCGGTGCGCGCCCGGATCGGCGCGAAGCGCGGCATCGAGTGGCTGCCGCGGTCGGCCGAGCCCGCGACGTCCGTCCTCGTGCCCGGCGTGCCGGGCGGTGCCGGCAAGCGCCGCCTGCTGGTCTCCGTCCCCGGCGACGACGACGCCCGCATCAGGGTGCAGGTGATCACGCCGGGCGGCGCGTTCGCCCCGCAGGGCCAGGACGTGCTGGACGCCCCCGCCGAGACCGTGACGTCCGTCCCGCTCGACGGCGCGCTGTCGGGGAAGGCCGCCGCCGTCCGGCTCACCGCGGACCGGCCGATCCTCGCGGGCTTCGCCGCCGACCGCGGCGCCGACATCGCCTACGGCGCGGCGACGGCGCCGCTCGCCGCCGGCGGCCCCGGCGTCGTCGCCGACAACCGGTTCGACTCCTCGCTCGTCCTCACCGCGCCGTTCGGGGCGGCGACCATCGAGGTCACGACCGTCAACGCGGCCGGGCGGAGCCGCCCGCAGGAGATCAGCCTCCAGGCTGGGCGGACGGTCGAGGCGAAGCTGACCGCGCCGGGCGAGGCCGACGCCGCGACCGCCTACAGCGCGTTGATCGTCCCGAAACCGGGGTCGGGGCCCGTCTACGCGTCCCGCGTGCTCGCCACCGGCAAGGGCGACGGCTACCTGTTCACCGTCCTGCCGATCACCCCGGCCCGGACGACGATCCACCTGCCCGACACCGCCGACTCCCAGACCGCGCTGACCCCCTAGCCGCGCGAGCCGAGCCGCGTGGGCCTCAGTCGTCGGGGGAGTCGTAGCTCGGGTCGACGGACTCGGGGGAGAGGCCGAGGAGTTCGGCGACCTCCTCGACCAGCAGGTCGCGGATCAGCCGGGACTGCTCCGCCTCACCGGAGGCGCGGGCCTCGACGGGCCGGCGGAACACCACGATGCTCACCGCCGGCTCCCCGGCGGGGACCGCGGAGGCGGGCGGCCGAGCGGAGCTCATCGGCGGGACGGCGGTGGGCGGTGACCGGAGGACGGTCTGGCCGAGCGGGACGGGTCCGTCGAAGCCGGGTTCGACGATCGGCACGTCGTCGACCGCGAACTCCACCTCGGCCAGTTCCGGACCCCAGCGCTGGACGAGCCGGCGCACCTCGTCGTCGACGAGGTCGTCGAACCGCTCGGCGCGGGTCCGCGAGACCGGCGCCTGCGGGGGCGTCAGAGGACCACGGATGCCGCGACCGTGACGGTCGCGACGCCGTGCGCCTGCCACACGGGGTCGCACGCGTCCAGACTACCTCCGCCGTCGCCGGTGACCCGCGGGGAGCCGCCGGGAACCGGGTGCGCGCGGCTTGCCAGATGTCGCACGGTGAGAGTTCGTCTCCGTACGGAATGTAGTTCTTACCCCGGAAATCGCCCGGTAACGGCGACACGTGCGCCGGGGTGGTGGCGGAGCCGCTGGGAGGGGGGTACGGTCAGCCATCGTGAGCCCCGTCCGCACCTGCTCCCGCACCGCCTGCAAGGCGCCTGCAGTGTTCACGCTCACGTACGTCTACCGCGACTCCACCGCGGTCCTGGGGCCGCTCGCCACGTACGCAGAGCCACACTGCTACGACCTGTGCGCCGAGCATTCCGAGCGGCTCACCGCCCCGATGGGGTGGGAACTCGTGCGGCTCCCCGTCGAGGAGGAGACCGAGCCCAGCGCGGACGACCTGGAGGCCCTCGCCGACGCCGTCCGGGAGGCCGCCAAGCCCGCGCCCGGCCCCGGCCAGGAGCCGGTCGGCCAGGGCACGGAGGTCGGCCGCCGCGGCCACCTGCGCGTGCTGCGCTCCGAGCCCGCGGGCACCCAGGGCCAGGAGTAGCCCCGGCCCCGTCCTCCCCGCGGCCCCGCCCTGCCCGCGGCCATGTCGCGGCCGGTCGCCGTCTCGCGTCCCGGTAGGCTCGTGAACCCGGTTTCCCGGGGCACAGGGTCTCTTGGCACATTCGGGCAGCGTTTCTCGACCAGGGAGCAGGAGTGGGCGACCTCGGCAAGATCTTCAAGGCGTACGACATCCGGGGCGTCGTCCCGGACGAGCTCGACCCCGCGATCGCCGAGGCGGCCGGGGCGGCGTTCGTGCGGGTCACCGGGGCGAGCGCGGTGGTCACCGCGCACGACATGCGCGAGTCGTCGGTCCCGCTGGCGGAGGCGTTCGCGCGCGGCGCCACGTCCCAGGGCGCGGACGTGATCGAGGCCGGGCTCGGCTCCACCGACCTGCTCTACTACGCCAGCGGCAGCCTCGACCTGCCCGGCGCCATGTTCACCGCGAGCCACAACCCGGCCCGGTACAACGGGCTGAAGCTCTGCCGCTCCGGCGCCCGCCCGGTCGGCCGCGACACCGGCCTCGCCGAGATCCGCGAGATGATCGAGAACGGCGTCCCCGCCTACGACGGCAAGCCGGGCACGGTGCAGCGGCGGGACGTCCTGAAGGGCTACGCCGAGCACCTGAAGACGCTCGTCGACCTGTCGTCGATCCGGCCGCTGAAGGTCGTCGTTGACGCGGGCAACGGCATGGGCGGGCACACCGTCCCGTCGGTGTTCGAGGGCCTGCCGATCGACCTGGTCCCGATGTACTTCGAGCTGGACGGCACCTTCCCCAACCACGAGGCCAACCCGATCGAGCCGGAGAACCTGCGCGACCTGCAGGCCAAGGTCCGCGAGACCGGCGCCGACATCGGGCTCGCCTTCGACGGCGACGCCGACCGCTGCTTCGTGGTGGACGAGCGCGGCGAGATCGTCGCCCCGTCCGCGATCACCGCGCTGGTCGCGACCCGGGAGCTGGCGAAGCACCCGGGGTCCTCGATCGTGCACAACCTGATCACCTCCAAGGCCGTCCCGGAGATCGTCGCCGAGCACGGCGGGACGCCGGTCCGCACCCGCGTCGGGCACTCGTTCATCAAGCAGACGATGGCCGAGACGGGCGCGGTGTTCGGCGGCGAGCACTCGGCGCACTTCTACTTCCGCGACTTCTGGTTCGCCGACTCCGGCATGCTGGCGGCCCTGCACGTCCTCGCCGCCCTCGGCGAGCAGGACGGGCCGCTGTCGGAACTGCTCGGCGAGTACACCCGCTACGTCGCGTCCGGCGAGATCAACAGCGAGGTCGCCGACCAGGACGCCGCCGCGGCGAAGGTCAAGGACGCCTTCGCCGGCCGCCCCGGCGTCGCGATCGACGAACTGGACGGGCTCACCGTGGCCGACGAGTCCGCCGGCTGGTGGTTCAACCTGCGGCCGTCCAACACCGAGCCGCTGCTGCGCCTGAACGCGGAGGCCGGCGACGAGGCGACCATGGCGGCGATCCGCGACGAGGTCCTGGCGCTGGTCAGGGACGAGAAGTGACGACCGGGCCCACCGACTGTAGGGAGAAGTGACGCTGCCATGACGATGAAGCTGGACTCCTGGCTCCTGGAGATCCTCGCCTGCCCGAACTGCGGCGGCGACCTGCGCGCCGACGAGGGCGCCGACGAGCTGGTCTGCACCGGTTCGTGCGGCTACGCCTACCCGGTGCGCGACGACATCCCCGTCCTGCTGGTCGACGAGGCCAGGACCCCCGCCCCGTGAGCCTCCGGGCGGTGGCGCGGCGATGAGCGCGGCGCTCGACCCTTCCCGGCTGGAGGACGCCGAGGCGGTCGAGGCCGCCGACCCGGGCGGGATGCTGCGGCAGGTCGCCTCGTCGGCGGCGCAGGTGCGGGAGGCGCAGCGGGCGGCGGCCGAGGCGGGCGTCGCGGCGCTGGCCGAGGACGGCCGGCCGCGCGCGGTCGTGGTCGCCGGGGTCGGCGGGTCCGGCATCGCGGGCGACGTGCTCGCGGCGGTGTGCGGCGCGGGTTGCGCGGTCCCGGTGTTCACGGTCCGGGGCCACCGGCTGCCCGGCTGGGTCGGCGCGGCCGACCTCGTCATCGCGGTGTCGTGCTCCGGGACCACGGCGGAGACCCTGGACGTCGCCGCTGAGGCGGCCCGGCGGGGCTGCAGGCTGATGTTCGTCGGCGCCCCGGAGTCGCCGCTCGCCGACCTCGCCGACCGGAGCCGCGCGCTGTTCGTTCCTGTGCGGTCTGTGGGGCAGCCGCGTTCCACACTGTGGGGCTTGACGGTCCCCCTGGTCGTCGCCGCGCGCACACTGCGGCTCGTGGACGTCCCCGACGCGGTGCTGGAGTCGACGGCGACGCTGCTGGAGGACGTGGCCCACCGGTGCCGTCCGTCCAGCGAGCCGTTCGTGAACCCGGCGAAGCGGATCGCGCTCGACCTCGCGGGCGACGTGCCGCTGGTGTGGGGGACGTCCCCGATCGCGGCGACGGCGGCGTACCGCACGGCCTGCCAGCTCAACGAGAACGCCAAGTACCCGGCGGTGTCCGGCGAGATGCCGGAGGCCGGCCACAACCAGGTGGCGGCCTTCGACGGCTTCTTCGCACGCGGCGGCTCCCCGGCCGACTCCGGCGCGTCCGACGACGACCATTTCTTCCGCGACCGCGCCGAAGACCCCGAGCACGGCCTGCACCTCCTCGTCCTGCGGGACGTGGACGAGCATCCCCGGGTGCGCGCGCGGGCCGAGGCGGCCGCCGCGCTGGCCCGCGACCGGGGCGTGGTGGTCACCGAGATCCGCGCCGAGGGCGAGCATCCGCTGGAGAGAATCGCGTCACTCATCGCGTCAGCGGACTATGTCACGGTTTACTTGGCTATCGCGCTGGGCGTGGATCCGACGCCGGTGCCTGCCATTGATGAGCTCAAAGCGAGGATTACCTAGATGAGTGCTGAGGGTGGAACAAAGGCCATCGTCGCCGCGCTGGCCGCCAACCTCGGGATCGCGGCGTCCAAGGCCGTCGCGTTCGCGTTCACCGGTTCGTCGTCGATGCTGGCGGAGTCGATCCACTCGGTGGCCGACTCGGGCAACCAGGGTCTGCTGCTCCTCGGCCGCAAGCGGTCCGAGCGCGACCGGACGCCCGAGCACCCCTTCGGCTACGGCCGCGAACGCTACTTCTACGCGTTCGTCGTCGCGGTCGTCCTGTTCACGGTCGGCTCGGCGTTCTCGCTGTACGAGGGCTACCACAAGATCTCCCACCCCGAGGACGTCAAGGCCCCGGCCTGGGCGTTCGGGGTGCTGATCATCGCGATCATCCTGGAGGCGTTCTCCTTCCGCACCGCGATCAAGGAGTCGAACCAGGTCCGCGGCGGCCAGTCCTGGTGGTCGTTCATCCGCCGCGCGAAGGCCCCCGAACTCCCGGTCGTCCTGCTGGAGGACCTCGCCGCCCTCGTCGGCCTGTTCCTCGCGCTGTTCGGCGTCACGATGGCCGTGGTCACCGAGGACGGCGTGTGGGACGGCGTCGGCACCGTCGCGATCGGCGTGCTGCTCGGCGCGGTCGCCACGATCCTCGCGATCGAGACCAAGAGCCTGCTGATCGGCGAGGGCGTCGACCCCGACACCGAGCGGCAGATCGTCGCGGCGCTGGAGTCGGTGGAGGAGGTCGCCCGCCTGATCCACATCCGCACCGAGTACCTCGGCCCGGACGCGCTGCTGATCGCCGCGAAGATCGCCGTGCACCACGACGACACGGCGGCGGAGGTGGCGCGGGGCATCGACGCGGCCGAGGCCAAGATCCGGGCGCAGTTCCCGGTGGCGAAGCTGATCTACCTGGAGCCCGCGCTGGACGAGGCGTCCCGTACCGGGGTGCCGGACGCGGAGGCGGCTCCGGAGGCGCCCGCGTCGTCCTGACGTCCGTGGGCGTCCATAGGGCGCCCCACGCGTTCATCGCGGGCTTTCCATCACGGGCCTTCATGATGGGCAAGGGACCCCTCGCCGGGCGGCCGCCGCACTGCCGGCCGTACCCCAGCCCAGGCGAGACCGGCGGACGCCTCCGCGAAAGCGGATCGCGGCCGTCCGGCGAGGTGCTTCCCTTGCCTCCCCGCCCGGACCCCTGAAACCGGGCGGTTCTGGTGTGACCGCGGCGGCCCCGCCGAACCCCCTACGTCGGCGATGCCACCGTCGCGGTCACGGTTAAGACATTACGTTCGCGGGCCGTGCCGGGACGTCCCCCTCAAGGAGGGAACCCGCGTGGTACTCCAGGTGGAGCCCTCTCCTCCCTATACATCCGCTCGGTGAGGTGGCCACCCCCCGCAGCGGTCAGTATGGAGGGGTGACCTCCGATGACAAGGCCCGGACCGGACCCGACCCCGCGGGGTTCGGCCCAGCCGTCGCGCACCACGCGTGGCGGCTGTCCGGCCGGATCGTGGCGGGCGTCGGCCAACTGCTCCTGTGGATCCTCACCGGGATCGGCACCCTGCTGCGGCCGCTCGCGGCGCGGCTCGGCGCGCGGCTGAACGGCGGCGCCGCACCCGCCCCCGGCGCGCCGGGCGCGCCCGCCGGTGCGACGGCGCCGCTGCCCCGCTGGATCAACGCCTGGCGGGAGGTCGCGGGCTCCTGGTACTTCGCCCCGCTGACCGGGCTCGCGCTGACGATCGCGGCGCTGGCCGAGCTGGCGCCCCAGGTCGACTCGCCGCTCAGCCTCGCCGGCGGGTTCGCCGTCGCGGCGACGCTGCCCCTCGTGTGGCGCCGGGAAAACCTGCGCCCGGTCGCCGCCGTCGTGCTCAGCGCGGTCGCGGCGAGCCTCCTCACCGGCCAGATCCTGCTCATCACCACCGGCTTCGCCGCCCTCTACACGCTGTACGCGCTGGGCCGGCAGCTGCCCCGCCAGTCGACCGGCGTCCTCGCGCTCGGCAGCGTCGCCACGGTCGCCGTCGTCTACCTCGCCACCGGCACGCTCGACGACGTCCCGTGGCCCGCGACGGTCGTGGCCGTCCTCGCCGCCATCGGGCTCGGCGACGCGCGGCGGGTCGTGGAGTCCGCCGGGCGGACGGAGGCCGCCGCCGCCGAGCGCAACAACGAGACCCTCACCCGGCTCACCGCCGTGCAGCGGGAGCAGGCCGTCATGCGGGAGCGCGCCCGCATCGCGCGCGAGCTGCACGACGTCGTCGCGCACTCCGTCTCCATGATCGCCGTGCAGGCGGAGACGGCCCCGTACACGATGGACGACCTGTCGCCCGAGGCCCGCGCCGGCTACACCGAGATCGCCAAGACGGCCCGCGAGGCGCTGGTGGAGATGCGGCGGCTGCTCAGCGTGCTGCGCGCCGACGCCAAGCCCGAACCGGACGCGGCGAACTCACCGCAGCCGCGGCTGGACCGGCTGCCCGACCTGATCGAGCAGCACCGCGGTGCCGGCGGCCGGGTCGACCTCGCCGTGCACGGCGACGCGCGGACCCTGTCAACCACGGTCGAGCTGTCGGCGTACCGGATCGTCCAGGAGGCGCTGACCAACGCGCGGCGGCACGCTCCCGGCGCGGGCGTGCACGTCGACCTGATGTTCCTCGCCGACCGGCTCGCGGTTCGCGTCCGCGACGACGGCGCGTCCGCGCCGACGCAGGTACTGAACCGGGACGCCGTCAATCCCCGTACCGCCGTATTGGACCCCGCGGGCCCGACCTCCGTGGACGGACGCACCGGACCGCCGCCGCCGGAGTCCGGTGGCGGACACGGGCTCGTCGGGATGCGGGAACGTGCGACCATGCTGGGCGGACGGTTCTCCGCCGGGCCGGCCGCCGAGGGCGGGTTCCTGGTGGAGGCCGAGCTTCCGCTGACGAGGGAGGGGAATTCCACCCGTGGACACGGCTCGCAGGCGCCCCCCGGCCACCACCCCTGACGCGCCCGCCGCACGTCCCGAGGGGCGGCGGCCGTGATCAACGTGCTGATCGTCGACGACCAGACGATCGTCCGGGCCGGGTTCGCCGCCCTGCTCGCCGCGCAGGACGACATCACCGTCATCGGCGAGGCGGGCGACGGCCGCGAGGCGGTCCGGATCGCCGAGCGCATCCGTCCCGACGTCGTCGTCATGGACATCCGGATGCCCGGCATGGACGGCATCGAGGCGACCCGCCGCATCCTCGCCCTGCCGGGCGCCGAGAGCGTCCGGGTGCTGGTCCTGACGACGTTCGACGTGGACGAGTACGTCTACGACGCGCTCGCCGTCGGCGCCAGCGGCTTCCTGCTGAAGGACGCGACCGCCGACGAGCTGGTCTCCGCCGTCCGGGTGGTGGCGCGCGGCGACTCGCTGCTGGCGCCGCAGGTGACCGGGCGCCTCATCCGCGAGTTCACCAAGCAGCGCCGCAACCGCCCGCAGGCCCCGGCGGCCCTGGAGACGCTGACCGCGCGGGAGACCGAGGTGCTGGTGCTGATCGCGGGCGGCCTGTCGAACGGGGAGATCGCGCAGCGCCTCGTCGTCAGCGAGCACACGGTGAAGACGCACGTGGCGCGCGTCTTCACCAAGCTGGGCCTGCGCGACCGCGCGCAGGCCGTGATGCTCGCCTACGAGTCCGGCGTGGTGGTGCCGGGGGAGAACGCCCCGAACTAGCCGCGGTAGGACGGGGGTGGGAGCGGTCAGCGCCGGCGCAGCAGGCGCATCGCCTTCTCCTTCTCGAAGTCGAGCGCGCGGGTCGGCGGGGCGGAGAGCCGTCCGATCCGCTCGCCCAGTTCCCGGACGTGCGCCTGCACCTGCGGCTCGGCCAGGACGCGCAGCCCGAACGCCAGCTCCGCCGGGCCGATGTCGTAGCGCTTCTCCAGCGCGAGGGCGAGCGCCACGGCGCGCAGCTCGGCCTCGCCGAACCGCCGGTGGCCGCCGCCGCGCCGGGCCGCCGACGCCTCCCGGGTGGCGGGCAGCAGCCCGAGGGCCTCCCGGTAGCGGAGCATGCGGGGCGAGGTGCCGAGCCGCCGGGCGGCCTCCGTGATGCGCATGGGCCGATTCTGACAAATCCGTGTCAGAAAGTCGCGTCCGGCCGTGCCTTCCGGCGCCGCCCGCCCGTAGACTCGCGGCGTTGACCGGGTCCCACGGGCCCGTCAAGCCCTCGCGTACCGGCCCGCACACGCGGACGGCGCCGCCATCACCAAGGGAGCAACGAAAGCATGGACTACAAGGTCGCCGACCTGTCGCTGGCCGACTTCGGGCGCCGGGAGATCCGGCTCGCCGAGCACGAGATGCCGGGCCTGATGGCGGTGCGCGAGGAGTACTCCGCCGCCAAGCCGCTGCGCGGCGCGAAGATCATGGGCTCGCTGCACATGACGATCCAGACGGCCGTGCTGATCGAGACGCTGGTGGAGCTCGGCGCCGACGTCCGCTGGGTGTCCTGCAACATCTTCTCCACCCAGGACCACGCCGCCGCCGCGATCGTCGTCGGCAAGGACGGCACCGCCGAGGACCCGAAGGGCGTCCCGGTGTTCGCCTGGAAGGGCGAGACGCTCGAAGAGTACTGGTGGTGCACCGACCAGGCCCTGCGGTGGCCGGACGGCACCGGCCCGAACATGATCCTGGACGACGGCGGCGACGCGACCCTCCTCGTCCACAAGGGCGCCGAGTACGAGAAGGCGGGCGCCGTGCCGGCCGCGACCGAGGACGACCCCGAGGAGTGGGGCATCATCCTCGACACCCTGCGCCGCACCATCGCCGAGAAGCCCGGCCGCTGGACCGAGACCGCCGCCGGCATCAAGGGCGTCACCGAGGAGACCACCACCGGCGTCCACCGCCTCTACGAGATGGCGAAGGCCGGCACGCTCGCGTTCCCGGCGATCAACGTCAACGACTCGGTCACCAAGTCGAAGTTCGACAACAAGTACGGCTGCCGCCACTCGGTCATCGACGGCCTGAACCGCGCCACCGACGTGCTGATCGGCGGCAAGGTCGCCGTGGTCTGCGGCTACGGCGACGTGGGCAAGGGCTGCGCGGAGGCCCTGAAGGGCCAGGGCGCCCGCGTCATCGTCACCGAGATCGACCCGATCTGCGCGCTGCAGGCCGCGATGGACGGCTTCCAGGTCTCCGTCCTGGACGACGTCGTCGACCAGGCCGACATCTTCGTGACGACCACCGGCAACTTCAACATCATCACGGCCGCCCACATGGCCCGGATGAAGCACCAGGCGATCGTCTCCAACATCGGCCACTTCGACAACGAGATCGACATGGCCGGCCTCGCCAAGACCGAGGGCATCGAGAAGATCGAGATCAAGCCGCAGGTGCACGAGTGGCGCTTCCCCGACGGCCACTCGATCATCGTCCTCGCCGAGGGCCGGCTGATGAACCTCGGCTGCGCCACCGGCCACCCGTCGTTCGTGATGTCCAACTCCTTCACGAACCAGGTCATCGCGCAGATCGAGCTGTTCACCAAGACCGACGAGTACCCGATCGGCGTGTACGTCCTGCCGAAGCACCTGGACGAGAAGGTCGCCCGCCTCCACCTCGACGCCCTCGGCGTCAAGCTCACCACCCTCACCAAGGAGCAGGCCGCCTACATCGGCGTCCACGTGGAGGGCCCGTACAAGCCCGACCACTACCGGTACTGAGCCGATAGGGAAATATGACTGCCGGGCGGGGATCTTCCCCGCCCGGCGGCCGTGTCTGCGGGGAGTTCATGAGCGATATCGCGGATGGTTCGCTGGCCTATGAAGGGGTCAAGCGGATCGGGTGGGCCGAGCGGAGCATGCCCGTGCTGCGGCAGATCCGGGAGCGGTTCGCCGAGGAGCGGCCGCTGGAGGGGTTCAAGGTCGCGGCGTGCATGCACGTGACGACCGAGACCGCCGGGCTCATCCGCACGCTCCAGGCGGGCGGGGCGAGTGTTGCGTTGGCGGCGTCCAATCCGCTCTCTACGCAGGACGACACGGCGGCGGCGCTCGTCCACGAGTACGGGGTGGAGGTCTTCGCGCGCGCGGGGACCGACCGTGAGGGGTACTACGCCCACATCCACCAGGCGCTGGAGACCGGGCCTGACTTCGTGCTGGACGACGGCTGCGATCTCGTCAACACGCTGCACATCGACCGCACGGACCTGCTCGGCGCGGTGAAGGCGGGGTGTGAGCAGACGACGACCGGTGTCATCAGGCTGCACCAGATGGCGCGTGAGGGCGCGCTGAAGTTCCCCATGGTCGCGGTCAACGACACCGACACCAAGCACATGTTCGACAACCGCTATGGAACGGGCCAGTCCACGCTGGACGGGATCGTGCGCGCGACGAACACGCTGCTGGCCGGCAAGACCGTCGTCATCGCGGGCTTCGGGTACTGCGGGCGCGGCCTGGCCGAGCGTGCCCGGGGCCTGGGCGCGCGTGTGGTCGTCACCGAGATCGACCCCGTCAAGGCGCTGGACGCGGCGTTGCAGGGTTTCGCCGTCCAGCCCATGGCGCAGGCCGCGCCGGACGGCGACGTCTTCATCACCGTCACCGGGAACCGTGACGTCGTGAACGGCGACCACCTCGCGGTCATGAAGGACGGCGCCATCCTCGCGAACTCCGGGCACTTCGACGTCGAGATCGACGTGCGGGCGCTGAGCGAGATGGCGGTCGAGGTGCACCGCGGGATCCGGCCGCAGACGGACGAGTACGTGCTGGCGGACGGCCGGCGTCTCGTCCTGCTCGCCGAGGGCCGCTTGGTGAACCTGGCCGCCGCCGAGGGGCATCCGGCGGCCGTGATGGACATGTCGTTCGCCGACCAGGCGCTCACGTGCGCGTGGCTGGCGGAGTCCCACGCGACGCTGGCCCCGGCCGTCCACGAGGTGCCGAAGGAGATCGACACGGAGGTCGCCCGGCTCAAGCTCGCGTCGATGTCGATCTCCATCGACCTGCTGACCCCGGACCAGGAGGACTACCTGCACTCCTGGCGCATCGGCTCCTGATGCCCGCCGGGACGTACCTGCACCTCGACGGGGGGCTCGCGGAGCGCTTCCAGTGCGCGCCGGGCCCCGGCGGGTGGCGCTACACGTCCCGGCGGGACGACGGCGTCCGCGTCGACCTGGTCGTGGACGCGCGGTGGCGGCAGATCCGCGTCGAGTTCGTCACGCCCGGCTGGTGGCTGCGCGGCGGGCTGACCGGGCCCGAGCTGGCGTGGGTGCGCGCGGCCGGCGCGGAGGGCGCCGAGCACGCCGAGCGCGCGGCCGGGTTCATCTCCGACTCGCCGGGCTTCCTGGTCGCGGTCGCCCGCTCGCTGGACCTGGACGACGGCGGGCGGGCCGACGTGCCGCTCGTCCGGGTGAGCGGGCCGTCCCTCGCGGCGCTGACCGGGAGGTGGCGTTGGCACCGGGCCGGGACGACCGCGCACGAGACCGACACCGGGCCGCTGCCCGTCTCGGAGTACGAGATCACCGACCTGGCCACGGGCGAGGTCGAGACCGTCCACCTGGCCGGGGACGTCGTCCTCGCCGCGCCGGGTGTGGAGCTGGCGGACCTGGAGTCCCCGCCCAACCTCCTCGCGTGACCCGGCCGGGTTGCGTCGCACCGGGTGGCCGGGCGGGCCCGCGCGTTGCGATATCTTCCTAGCCCGTCCATCAAGATCGTGTTTTTGGAGGAGTGCCGGACATGCACGGACAGGCGCCGGAAGGCCCGGGGCAGCAGCCGCCGACCCCGCCGCCCGTCCCGCCCGGTCAGCCGCCCATGCCGCCCGTCCCGCAGGGGCAGCCGCCGTTCCCGCCGCCGGGGCAGCAGTTCCCGCCGCCGGGGCAGCAGTTCCCGCCGCCGGGGCAGCAGTTCCCGCCGCCGGGGCAGCAGTTCCCGCCGCCGGGGCAGCCGTTCGCGGGGCCGCCCGCCAAGAAGCCGTCGCCGCTCGTGTGGGTGGGCGTCGCCGCCGCGGCCGTCCTCATCGTGGGCTGCCTCGGCTTCATGCTCGTCAAGGGCACCGGGGCGCCGAGCGGCCCGGTGAAGGCGGGCGACTGCGTGGACACCGGGTTCGGGGCGGACGACGGGAACCGCATCCCGGCGAGCCTGCGGGTGCGGTGCGAGGGCTCGGACGCCAAGGCGAAGGTCCTCAAGGTCACCGACGAGGGCAAGGCGACCGGCCTGCGCGTCACCTCGCGGTCCGAGCCGGACTGCCCGGCCGGGACGGACGGCGTCACCAACGTCCGCGGCGAGAAGACCGACGAGAACTACTTCGAGGCGTGCGTCCGCAACGTCAAGGGCCCGCACCCCGGCGACCCCGGCGCGGGCGGCGCGTTCCTGTCCGTCGGCGACTGCGTGAGCAGCGGCTCGATCGGCTTCGGCAAGGAGCAGGCGTGCGCGAAGCCGGGCTGGTACGGCAAGATCATCGCGCGGGTCGACGCGGAGAGGTCGTGCCCGGCGCAGACGCTCGAAGTGATGAAGATGCGGTCGTTCAGCGGCTCCCTCGCCAAGCCGGTGCTGTGCCTCGGCCCCGGCGGCGGCGTGCTGTCCCCCGGCGAGTGCATCGGCGACCCCTCCTTCAAGGTCGGTGACCTGGACAAGGCCGACTGCGGGTCCAGCCAGGCCGTCGCCAAGGTCGTCGGACGCGTCGCGACGCAGCAGGAGTGCCCCGCCGAGGCGACGCACTTCATGACCAGTGAGGGCGCCTACCGTCCGGTGCTCTGCCTGAAGAAGATGCGCCCGACCCTGACCGAGAAGCTTCGTTCCCTCCCGGGCTAGGGCCGCACGGTGACGGTGTGGGACGGCGTACCAGGGTCGGCCCACACCGAGAGGACGCGGCGGGCGGGGTCCCACTGCGTCCGCCATGTTCCGTCAGGGTCGGACGAGGTGACCTTGGGAGCGGCCGGGAACCAGATCTCCGTTGGCCCGGTAACGCCGGCCTTGTTGCGCCAGGTGACGGTGAGCGCGTCCGAGGTCTGGGAGATGCCGGTCAGGGTGCCCGCGACGGCGCGCGGGTAGGGGCGGGCGAGGAGCTTGGAGAAGAGCGTCGGCGCCCCCTTGCCGTCGATGACGCCGGACGAGCCCGGGTCGTTCGACCAGTACGCCCAGCCGATGCCGAGGTCGTCCGCCATGGAGAGCCAGTCGCCGGTGAAGGCGGCCGCGCCCGGGGCGTCCTGGCCCATGCCGCCGACCTCGCCGAGCCACATCGGGGTGCCGAGGCGGCGCGCGGCGGCGGGCATGTTCCGCTTCCAGAGCGCGAACTGCGCCTGCACGAGCATCTTCGCCAGTCCGTCGTAGGAACCGCCGAGGTCGACCCCGCCGGGATAGAAGTGCGGCGCCAGGACGATTCGCGGGCCGCCCGCCCTGGGGTCGCGGATGGTGCCGAGTGACGTCTCCGCCCCCTCGTTGGGGCCGAGGGCCTGCGGCTCCACGAACACCCAGTTGTCGCCGTCCACCTCACGGATCGCGTTGACGATGCCCTGGTAGAAGGGCGTCAGGATGGGGCCTTCGAAGAAGCCGAACTGCCTCGTCCCGCCGAACGGCTCGTTCATGAGGTCGTAGCCCAGGACGGCGGGGTCGTCCGCGAAGCGCTGTGCGACGTGCTTCCACATCGCGGTGTAGCGCTGCATCAGTTCGGGATGCTTGCCGGTGTTGTTCCAGAAGTTGTCGTAGGCGCGCAGGACGGCCGGTTGCAGGTACGTCAGTACCCAGGGGTCCTGCGGGGTGCAGGGCAGGCCGTCGGTGTAGGTGGCCCAGGCCGGGGCGCCGTTCCCCGAGCCCTTGCAGGCGGCGGGGCCGTAAATGTCCTGGTGCATGTCGAGGATGACGTGCATGCCCTGCTCGCGGTACCAGGCCACGCGTTCGGCGACGTCGTCCAGGTACGCGTCGTCGTACCGGCCGGGCTCGGGTTCGACGTTCTTCCACTGGATCAGGTAGCGGACGGAGTTCGTCCCGAGGTCGCGCGCTTCGCGGGCGATGTCGTCCCGGGTCACCCAGGGCAGCCCGTTCGGGCCCTTGGCGCTGCTCGCCGTGTTGAGCCCGTGCAGGACCAGCGTCCGGCCCTGGTCGTCGGTGATGGCGGGGAGCGGTGCCGTGTCCGCGCGCGCTGGGGCCGCCGTGAAGACGGCGGGGGTCAGCGTGAGGACGGACGCCAGGGCGATCCGGCCGAGGGCAGTACGGACGCGCATCCCGCCTCCTAAAACACGAAACTTATTCGGATATTAGAAGGCGGCCACGGCCCGGGATAGGCACACAAGTCCACAACGAACGGCCCTGGAGACGGCCGTGATTGACAAACGGCGGCCGGTCAGCGCCCGGCCGGGTACTGGCCTGTGGGGTACTGCCCCGTCGGGTACTGGCCGGTCGGGTACTGGCCGGTCGGGTAGGGCCCTGCGGGCGGCTGGCCGGGAGCGTTCAGGACCTGCTGGTACGGCCCCGCGCCGTAGTTGGGCGGCGGCAGGAACTGCGGCTGCCCCGGCAGCGGCGGACGGAACGGCGGCGGCACCGGCGGCCCCGGCCGGACGGGACCCGCCACCGGCGGCCCGGCCATCGCCATCACCGGCACCGGGCCCTGCGCCGGTCCCGGGCCCCACACGGGCAGGCCGAGGCGGCGCATCCGGCGGGCGCGGCGCTCGGCGAGCCGCATCTCCTCGCGGTGCCGGCGCTCGGCGAGCACCGCCGACAGCAGGATCTCCGGCCGCACCCCCGGCGGCGGGGGCGGGCTGACCACCGCGACGACCTGCCCGGCGATGCGCTCGCCCAGCGAGTCCCGCACCTCGGGCAGCAGCTCCCAGAACCGGGACAGGTACTGGCGGGCCGTCATCGCCAGCTCGTCCGACAGCATCGAGATCTCCAGCGACCGGGCCCACCAGGCGAGCTGCGGCGGCATCACCGCGACCGGGCCGAACAGGGCCGCCGCGGGGGCGCGCTCCTTGATCACGATCGTGCCCGCGAACAGGTCGCCGAGCCGCTTGCCGCGCCGGTTGCAGAACGAGGTGATCAGCGCGGGGGAGCCGTAGAACGTCCAGAACTCGATCACGCCGGCCAGCGCCCGGACCAGCGCCTGCCGGAACCGGATCGGCCCGCCGTCGTCGGCGACCACGCGGAGGCCCACGCCCATCTTGCCCAGCGTCCGCCCGCGCAGCAGCGTCTCGGACAGGCACGGGTAGCCGACCAGCACGGCGACGGTGCCGAGCAGCGTCAGCCCGACCGTCCACGCGTCGTCCGCGACGAGCGAGGTCATCGCGGTCACGTAGACGACGAGGTAGAGCATCACCGTCTGGAAGATCAGGTCGAGCAGGAAGGCGCAGCCACGGCTGGCCAGCCGCGCGACGCGGATGTCGAGCGCGACGGCCTCGCCGGTGACGAGTTCGGCCATGTCCTGCTCCTCCAATGCCGGGGATGCGTTCATTTTGCCGGTTCGGTAATGCGACACGTTAGTCTCGCCGGGTGGACGTCGACGCCTATGTGGCCGCGCACAACGCCGACTGGCTGCGCCTGGAGCACCTCATCAACCGGGGACGCAGGCTCAGCGGCGCCGAAGTGGACGAACTGGTCGAGCTCTACCAGCGCACGGCCACGCACCTGTCCGTCGTCCGCTCCAGCTCGCCCGACCCCCAGCTGGTGGGCCGGCTCTCGTCGCTCGTAGCGCGCGGCAGGGCCGCGGTGGCGGGCGCCCAGGCGCCGCTCTGGCGGGACGTCACCCGTTTCGCGACGGTGTCGTTCCCGGCCGCCGCCTACCGGATGAAGTGGTGGTGGCTCGGCGCCGCCGTCCTCGGCAACCTGCTCTCGCTCGCCCTCGCGATCTGGATCGTCCACAGCCCGGACGTGCAGGCGACCATCGGGACGCCGGACGAGATCCGCGAACTCGTCGACCACGACTTCGCGAACTACTACACGGAGCACTCGGCGGCGTCCTTCGCCTTCAAGGTCTGGGTGAACAACGCCTGGGTGTCGGCGGTCGCGCTCATCTTCGGGATCCTGCTCGGCATCCCCACCGTGTACGTGCTGCTGATGAACCAGCTCAACCTCGGGCTGACCGCCGGGCTGATGTTCGCCTACGGCAAGGGCGACATCTTCTTCGGCCTGATCCTGCCGCACGGCCTGCTGGAGCTCACCGCCGTGTACCTCGCCTGCGCGGGCGGCATGCGGCTCGGCTGGACGATCATCGACCCGGGCCCGCGCCGCCGCGGCCAGGCCCTCGCCGAGGAGGGACGCGCCGCCGTCAGCATCGCCATCGGCCTCGTCGCGGTGCTGCTGGTGTCCGGCCTCATCGAGGGCTTCGTGACCGGCTGGGTGCACGTCACCTGGCTGCGCATCGGGATCGGCGTGGTCGCGGAGGTCGCCTTCCTCGGCTACGTGCTCGTCCTCGGCCGCCGCGCCACCCGCGCGGGGGAGACCGGCGACGCCGACCTCCGCCCCGACGCGGCCCCCGTCTCCGGCTGACCCGCCTCCGGCCCGCACACGTCCGGTCTGCGCGCGTCCTGCCGGTCCGCGCGTCAAAGGCGTCCGGCGGACTTCAGCGCCAGGTAGGCGTCGGCGAGCGCCGGGGCGATCTCGTCCGGCGGGGCGTCCACCACCTCGACGCCGTGGCCGCGCAGCTCGGCGGTGAGGCGGCGGCGCTCGGCGCGGGCGCGCTCGGCCGCCGCCGCGTCGTACACGGCGGCGAGGTCGCCGCGGGACGCGGCCATCTCGCCGACCCGCGGATCGGACACCGCCGCGATCATGACCAGGTGCCGTGCGGTGAGCTGCGGCAGCAGCGGCAGCAGCCCCTCCTCGATCGCGGCCGTGTTCAGCTCGGTCAGCAGCACGACCAGGCACCGCTGCCGGACCCGCGCCATCAGCGTCGACACCATCCCGGCGGCGTCGCATTCGAGCAGCTCCGGCTCCAGCGGCGCCAGCGCGTGCACCATCGCGGGCAGCAGGTCGGTGCGGGACGCGCCCTCCACGCGGGCGCGGACGCGCCGGTCGTAGGCGAGCAGGTCGACCCGGTCCCCGGCCCGGGACGCGAGCGCGCCGAGCAGCATCGCCGCGTCCATCGAGCAGTCCAGCCGGGGGATGTCGCCGACGCGGCCCGCCGACGTCCGGCCGGTGTCGAGCACCAGGTAGATGCGCCGGTCGCGCTCGGGCCGCCACGTCCGGACGACGACGTCGCCGCGGCGCGCGGTGGCCCGCCAGTCGATGGACCGGACGTCGTCGCCGTCCACGTACTCGCGCAGCGAGTCGAACTCGGTGCCCTGCCCGCGGATCAGCGCCACGTGCGCGCCGGTCAGCTCCCGCAGCCGCGCCAGCTTGGCGGGCAGGTGGCGGCGGGACGGGAACGCCGGCAGCGCCCGCACCGTCCACGGCGCGGAGCGCGACAGCTGCCGCGCGGCCAGCCCGAGCGGCCCGGCGGAGCGGACGACGACGGTGACGGCCTTGCGGTCCCCGCGCCGGGTCGGCGTCAGCGTCATCTCGACGCGGCGGCGCTCACCGGCCGGGACGTCCACCTTGACCGTGCGGGGCGCGGCGCCCGCGCTCGGCGGCCACACGTCCCGCAGGCGGGCCTTCAGCCGCCGCCGGCCCTGGTTCTCGACGATCAGCGCCACCCGGGCGGTCTCGCCGAGCCGCACGTTGGTGTCGCCGTCCCGGTGGAAGCGCAGGGCCCGCACGTTCCCGGCGAGCGCCAGGTCGGCGAGGACGCCGAGCAGCAGGACGCCCCACACTGCGAACAGCGCCCACCAGCTCGGCACGAGCAGCGGGACGAGCGCGCCGAGCAGGGCCAGCAGCCCCAGGCGCCCGGTCAGCGCCATCAGCGCGGCGCGGGGACGTGGGCGAGGATGCCCTCCAGCACGCCGTCGGCGGTCGCGCCCTCCAGCTCCGCCTCGGGACGGAGCTGGACGCGGTGCCGGAGCGTCGGCCTGGCCAGCGCCTTCACGTCGTCCGGGGTCACGTAGTCGCGGCCCGACAGCCACGCCCAGGCGCGGGACGTCGCCAGCAGCGCCGTCGCACCGCGCGGCGAGACGCCGAGCTGCAGCGACGGGGACTGCCGCGTGGCGCGGCACAGGTCCACGACGTAGGCGGCGACCTTGGGATCGAGGTGGACGGTCCTGACGGCGGCGCGTCCGGCGGCGAGCTCGTCCGCGCCCGCGACCGCCTTCACCTCCGACAGGTCGCGCGGGTCGAACCCGCCCGCGTGCCGCTGCAGCATGGCGATCTCTTCGTCCCGGGTGGGGACGGGCACGGTCAGCTTGACGAGGAACCGGTCGAGCTGGGCCTCGGGCAGGGGGTAGGTGCCCTCGTACTCGATCGGGTTCTGGGTCGCGCAGACCACGAACGGGTCGGGCAGAGCGCGCGCGGAGCCCTCCACCGAGACCTGGCGCTCCTCCATGGCCTCCAGGAGGGAGGCCTGCGTCTTCGGCGGTGTCCGGTTGATCTCGTCGGCGAGCAGGAGGTTGGTGAAGACGGGACCCTCGCGGAACTCGAACTCCGCCGTCCGGTTGTCGTACACCAGCGAACCGGTGACGTCACCGGGCATCAGGTCGGGGGTGAACTGGACGCGCTTGAAGTCCAGGTCGAGGGCTCGCGACAGCGTCTTGATGAGCAGCGTCTTGGCGGTGCCCGGGACGCCTTCGAGCAGCACGTGGCCGCGGCACAGCAGCGCGATGACGAGCCCGGTCACCACGGAGTCCTGGCCGACGACCGTCTTGGCGACCTCGCCGCGCAGCGCCGTCAGCGCGGCGCGCGCCGTTTCGGCCTGCCGCCGGGCCTCCTCGGACAGCGCGCCCGGCCCCGTGCTGCCGCCGGGCACGTCGTCCTTCCCGAGCTCTACAGGGGTGTTCAAGACTGCCGTACCTGCCTTTCCAGGTCGTCGAGGACGTCCGTGAGCGCGATGAGCCCGGCGTCGTCCAAGGGTTCGGGACCGTACAGGGCCGCCCCGACGTACGTCTCGTCGTAGGGCGTGCGGCGGGCCACCGCCGTGATGATCTCCTGTGCGGCGGACGGGTCCTGCGCGCTGCCGCGCGGCAGCCCGAGCAGCGGGACGAGCCGCTCCCGGGCGCCGGAGCGCAGCGCGTCCGAGGCGCGGTCGCGGGCGCGCCCGGCCCGGTACAGGCGGGCGCGGCCCTCCACCGTCTCCGCCGACCGGACCACGACCGGCAGGGCCTCCGCCACCACCGGGCCGAGCCGCCGGCCCCGCCACAGCGCCACCAGCAGCACCGCGACCAGGAGTTCGAGGAAGAACAGCTTGACGCCGAACGGGAGCAGGTCGCCGAGCGACTGCTGACCGGCGGCCTCGCCCGCCTTCGGCAGGTCGGGGTAGAGCCACACCGTCGAGGAGCCCGGCGCCGCCAGGTTCATGGCGAGCGCGGCGTTGCCCTCCTCGGTGAGCCGCTGGTTCGTCAGCGGCGCGGCCGACCCCAGCACGGTCACCGTGTGCGCGTTCTCCTGCACCTGGACGACCCTGGCGCCGCCGTACTCGGCCGGGTAGCACGCCGTCCCCTGGCCGTTGATCTCGTAGGTGTCCGACTCGTGGAAGGCGACCTTCCCGGCGAGGGACGCGGCGGGCAGCGCGCAGCCCGGCGCCGCGGTCTCCTCGAAGCTCGGGCCGACCCGCCGCACCTGGGGGGCCAGGACGTCCAGCGCCGCCGCCGTCGGCCGGACGAGCAGGACGTTCACCTGCGTACCGGCCAGCATCCGCAGGTCGTTCTCAGTGAGCCGCTCGGTGCGGGTCACCACGAGCGTGTCGCGGGGCTGGGCCGCGAGCAGGGCCTCCGGCATGTTCCGCCTGATGGTCACGGCAGTGCCGTGCTGGTGCAGGATCTCCGTGAGCGCCCGCGAGCCGTCCCGCTTCGGCGACTCCGGGTCGAGCGCGCCCGCCGACGTCGACGGGCGCAGCGCCGCCAGGATCACCGCGATCACGACCAGCGCCAGCAGCACCGCGAGCACGCCGCGCGCCGACCGCCAGCGGCGGCCCGCGACCTGCCGCGCGGACGGCTCCGCGGCGCCGGAGGTCGCGGCTCCGGGCGGGGCCTGGGTCACCATCGCGGGCCCCCTTCGTCGCCGGCGCCCACCGGGGTGAGGTCGTCGGCCTCCAGCGGCTTCGGCTTCGTCGCGCGCAGCCGCTCGTCCAGCGCCTTCATCCGCGCGTACCCCTCGGCCGTGCCGGGACGGTCGCCGTACCAGACGTCGTCGAAGATCCGGACGCCGGCGGCCAGCTCGCCGGCCAGCTCCGGCACGGCCTCGCCCGCCTCCGCCGCCAGCTCGTCCGCCGTGCGGCCCGGCCGCGCCGCGAGCACCGCCCGCTCCTCCAGGTCGCGCGCGATCGCGCGGAGCCGCTCCCGGATCGCCTCGGCCCACTCCCCGGCGGCCGCGTGGCGCTCGGCGGCCTGGCGGTGGTCGAGCGCCGTGGACGGCGCGTCCTCCAGCAGGGCCTTGTCGCGGGAGCGCAGGTTGCGGCGGCCCCGCATCAGCCACGCGATCAGCGCGATGGCGATCGCCAGCACCAGCACGATGATCAGGACGGACACCCAGCCGCCGCCGGTGCCCTGCGCCTCCGGGTTCGGCGCCCGGTTGAACAGGCCGGCCAGCCACTCGGAGAAGTCGGCCCAGACGCGCTCCAGCCAGGACGGCCTGTCGCGCTGGTACACCTGCTTCTCCAGTTCGCGGCGGGCCAGCTCGCGGGCCTCGTCGCGGCCGATCGGGTCGAGGATCACGGGTTCGCTCCCGTCCACGGCCGGGCGGGCACCGGATCGGTCCGCCAGAGATCGATGAACCCGTCCTCACCTGTGGGCTCGTGCGCGGGCTCGTGCGCGGGCCCGCCCGCGATCACCGCCGCGGCGGAGCGGCCCCGGCTGCGCAGCTCCAGGTCGAAGCCCTCGCGGCGCATCCGCCGGTCCATGTACAGCAGCGCGATCACCCCCGCGTCGAACGGCAGCACCACCGACCAGCTCACGATCCGGCCCAGCGTGTCGACCGCGAGCGCGCCCATCGTCGCCCCGTCGCCCGAGGCGTCGCCGAAGAAGACCAGCTGCACGAACAGGAACGGGATGCGCAGCGCGAAGAAGCCCATGAACACGGTCACGAGCAGCGCCAGCAGCAGCGTCCCGCACGTGTGGAACCACCGGCCCTTGGACAGCGTGACCGCCCGGCGCAGCGCGCCCGTGACCGTCCGCCGCTCCAGGACGACCGCCGGGACCGCCTGGACGAGCAGGATGTAGAGCCACACCATCAGGCCGATCCCGAGCGGGAACCCGAGCAGCCCCGCGATCACCCCGAAGGCCGGGTGCGCGTCCGCGGCGATCAGCGCGAAGAACGGCAGCACCGCCAGCGCCAGCGCGCCCAGCGAGGCGCCCATGACGGCCGCGGCGGTGCCGGCCAGCCGGCCGAGCTGCGGCCGCGCGTCCCGCCACGCCTGCCGGGGCGCGATCGGCATCCCCACCAGCTCGCGGCCGAGGATCGGCGCCATCAGCCCCGCCATCAGCAGGATCCCGCACGCCGACAGGACCAGCCCCAGCACCGTCAGCGTGAGCTGCGCGCCGAGCGACTCCAGCAGCACGTCCGGGGTGACCTCGTCGCGGGCCTCGTTGCCGATGAAGAAGTACGCGGCGACCGAGCTCGTCACCTGGATGACCGTGCTGATCGCCACCGACAGGCCCAGCGTGGCGCGGGGGCGGCGCCGGATCCCGGCGATCGCGCCGTCCAGCAGCTCCGAGATGGACATGGGTCGGAACGGGACGCCCCGCACCACGTCGGTGGCGCCGGCGTCGTCGTCCCAGCCGTCCGGTCCCGGCATTCTCGGCTCCCTGCGGTCCCTGGTTCCCTGCGGTCTGCGTGCGGGGGTCGCGGCGCTTCCGGGCGGGGCCCGCCGGGCCCCGCGGCGATCGCCGGTCAGGTCATCCTGTCACGGGCGAGATGTCAATCTTGCGCCGCTTTCGGGAGTCACCTCTGCAATCCGAGCCGCCCACCCGATGCGGGGGAGCCATGTACGGCGCAAACGCGGGTAACCTTGCACGCCAAGGTATATCTCTCCCTGGCAAGGTGGCGCCGGAGCATCGCGCACCACTCCACCGAACCCCGACTTTGCGACGATGAGGGCCATGAGAGGACGTGTACTGGTCGTCGACGACGACCTCGCGCTCGCCGAAATGCTCGGCATCGTGCTGAGGGGCGAGGGTTTCGAGCCCTCGTTCGTGCACGACGGCGACAAGGCGCTCGAGGCGTTCCGGGAGACCCGGCCCGACCTCGTGCTGCTCGACCTGATGCTGCCGGGGGCCGACGGCATCGACGTGTGCCGGCAGATCCGCGCCGAGTCGGGCGTGCCGATCGTCATGCTGACCGCCAAGAGCGACACCGTGGACGTCGTGCTCGGCCTGGAGTCCGGCGCCGACGACTACATCGTCAAGCCGTTCAAGCCCAAGGAGCTGGTGGCGCGGGTGCGCGCCCGCCTGCGCCGCACCGACGAGCCCGCCCCCGAGACCCTGCAGATCGGCGACATCACCATCGACGTCGCCGGCCACTCGGTCAAGCGCGGCGACCGGCACATCCCGCTGACGCCGCTGGAGTTCGACCTGCTCGTCGCCCTCGCCCGCAAGCCCCGCCAGGTCTTCACCCGCGAGGTGCTGCTGGAGCAGGTGTGGGGCTACCGGCACGCCGCCGACACCCGGCTCGTCAACGTGCACGTCCAGCGGCTCCGCGCCAAGATCGAGAAGGACCCCGAACGCCCCGAGATCGTCGTCACCGTGCGCGGTGTCGGCTACAAGGCCGGGCCGGCCTGAGTCGGCCGCCCCGCCCGCGGGCCCGCGGCACCGGCCCTCGCACGGCTCCCCGAGGCGGCGCCCCCGCCCGTCCCATCGCAGCGCTCCGTCACAGCGCCCCGTCCCCCGTGACACGCCGATGACCGTCCAGTACCAGCGCGGCCCCGTGCCCCGCCTCGCGGACCCCTCATGAAAGCGGACATGAGGCGGGCGAAGAGGTACGTCCGCCGTGCCCTGGGCAAGGCGCGGCGGCTGCTGAGCGGCGCCATCGGCGCCGCCTACCTGCGCTGGCGACGGTCGATCCAGGTCCGGGTCGTCACGTCCACGCTGTTCATCTCCGCGATCGTGGTGGCGATCCTGGGCGCGTTCCTGATGCAGCAGGTCTCGTCGGCGCTCATGGACGGCAAGGTGAAGGCGGCCCGGCTCCAGCTGGACGAAGGCCTGGCGCAGGTCCAGCGCGACCTGGGCAACTCCGCCGGGGACGGCAGCAGGCTCAACACGACCATCGACCGCCTGAAGTCGCGCAGCGGACCGTCCGGCCTCTACGAGGTCTACATCCGCGACACCAACGAGCAGTACTTCGACGGGTACACGACCAACGAACTGCGGCCCGAGAGCGTCCCGAAGCGGCTCCGCGAAGAGCTGAAGACCGCGCCCGCCGGATCGCGCGCCTACACCTACGGCAAGCTGTCCTACCTCGGGGGCAGGGCGGACGAACGCGGCCTCATCGTCGGCGGCCGCACCGGCCAGTTCGAGCTGTACTACCTGTTCCCGCTCACGCAGGAACAGCAGACCCTCACCAACGTGAGCCGCTCCCTGTCCGGAGTGGGCATCGTCCTGGTGCTGCTCTTGGCCGCGATCGCCTCACTGGTCACCCGGCAGGTCGTCATACCGGTGCGCTTGGCCGCACAAGGCGCGCAGCGGCTCGCCGCAGGGCGCCTGGAAGAGCGCATGAGGGTCCGCGGTGAGGACGACCTGGCGCGCCTCGCCCGCTCCTTCAACGAGATGGCCGCGAACCTCCAGGAGAAGATCGGCGAACTGGAGGACCTGTCGCAGGTGCAGCGCCAGTTCGTCTCCGACGTCTCCCACGAGCTCCGCACCCCCCTGACCACCATCAGGATCGCCGCGGACATGCTCTACGAGTACCGCGACACCTTCGACGACCCCGCCGTCGGACGGTCCGCCGAGCTGCTGCAGAGCCAGCTCGAACGGTTCGAGTCCCTGCTCGCCGACCTCCTGGAGATCAGCCGCCACGACGCCGGCGCCGCGACCCTCGACGCCGAGTCCCTCGACATGCGCGACCTCGTGCTGCGCGTCGTCGGCGACATCCAGGGCCTCGCCGAGCGCAAGGGCAGCAAGGTCGTCCTGCAGCTGCCCGGCGAACCCTGCATGGCGGAGGTCGACCGGCGCCGCGTCGAGCGCATCCTGCGCAACCTCGTCGTCAACGCCGTCGAGCACGGCGAGGGGGAGGACATCATCATCTCCGTCGCCGCCGACCGCGACGCCGTCGCCGTCGCCGTCCGCGACCACGGCGTCGGCCTCAAACCCGGGGAAGGGCAGATGGTCTTCGACCGCTTCTGGCGCGCCGACCCGGCCCGCGCCCGCACCACCGGCGGCACCGGGCTCGGCCTGTCGATCTCCCGCGAGGACGCGCAGCTGCACGGCGGCTGGCTGCAGGCGTGGGGCGAGCCCGGCGCGGGCTCCCAGTTCCGCCTGTCGCTGCCCCGCGTCGCCGGGGCCGAGCTGCGCGGCTCGCCGCTCCCGCTCGTCCCGCCCGGCGCCGGCGACGCCCGCCCCCTGTTCGCGGAGCTGGAGGCGGGCGAATGAGCGCGTGCACCGGGCGCATCACCAGCCTGCTGACCCTGGCCGTGCTCGTCCTCGGCGGCGCCGGCTGCGCGAACGTGCCGAGCGGCGGGCAGGTCGTCAGCGGCAGGCCCGCCGAGCGCGCCGAGCGCGTCGACGACCCCTACGTCCGGCTCATCCCGGTCAAACCGCGGCCCGACTGGGGGCCGGCCGAGATCGTCTCGGGGTTCCTCGCCGCGTCCGCCAGCTTCGACGACGGCCACAAGGTCGCCAAGATGTACCTCGGCGGCCGGACGTCCTGGAGCCCCGGGCTGCGCCCCTCGGTGACCGTCCTCGCGAGCCGCGTCACCGACCCGCACGTGGTCAAGTCGGCGGAGAACCAGGCCACCGTGCGGGTCACCGGGGAGGAGCTCGGCACCATCACCGCCGACGGCCAGTACACGGCGTCCCCGAAGGAGTTCGAGGCCGTCTTCCAGCTCACCAAGACCTCGCAGGGCGTCTGGCGCATCACCGGCCTGCCCGGCGACGAGAAGTCCGGCCTCCTGCTCACCAAGGACGACGTCGAGCGCGCCATGCGCACCGTCAACCTGTTCTTCTTCGCGCCCGACCGGCACACCCTCGTGCCCAACGGCGTCTTCCTGCCGGTCGCGAACCGGCAGGCGCTGCCGACCCAGCTCGTCCAGGCCCTGCTCGCCGGGCCCACCTCCTGGCTCGCCGGCGCCGTCGACAGCGCCTTCCCGGAGGGCACCCGGCTGCGCCGCGGCGTCCAGATCGAGAAGGAGGTCGCGACCGTCGACCTCACCAAGGAGGCCCGCGGCGGCGACGTCGAGCGCATGTCCGCCCAGCTCAGCTGGACGATGCGGCAGCTCTCGGAGATCAAGCAGTGGCGCCTGCAGATCGACGGGGAGACCGTCGCCCCCGGCGACATGGACGCCACCCAGCCCATGAACGGCTGGCAGGAGAACTCGCCCGACGGCGCCGCCTCGCAGGACGGCGCCCACCAGAACGCCTACGTCGTCGGCCCGTCCGGCTTCATCGGCACCCTGGAGGGCGACCGCGCCCAGCCCCTCGTGACCGGTGCCGCGGGGTACCTGACCCACCCCGCCGTAGCTCCCGGCTACCAGGAGTTCGCCGGCCTCAGCACCGACGGCACGCAGCTGCTGCTCGCCGCCCCCGTCACCGGTGCGCCCAGCCCCCGCGTCCTGCTCACCGCCCACCGCGGCGCCCGCTTCACGGCGCCGTCCTGGAGCGGCGACGGCACCCTGTGGGCCGTGGAGAGCACGAAGGACGCGTCCTGGCTGTGGGTGCGCCGCCCCGGCAAACCACCCGTCCGCGCCGCCCACTGGGGCCTCGGCGGCCGCCAGGTCCTGGCCTTCCACGTGGCCCGCGACGGCGTCCGCGCCGCCGTCATAGCCCGTATCGACGGCCGTCCCCAGGTCCAGCTGGGCCGCATCGCCCACGACCCGGACGGCTCCCTGGACGTCGGCTCGTTCCTGCCGGTGAGCTCCGAACTCCAGGACGCCGTCGACCTGTCCTGGCGCGACTACAACACCCTGGCCGTCCTCGGCCGCGCCAAGCGGGACTCCCAGACCCTGCCGTTCCTGATGCCGATCAGCGGCAGCGCCATCATCCCCCTGGGCGTCGGCTCCCTGGGCGAGCCCCGCACCATCGCCGCCGCCCCGGGCGCCCCGATCCTGATCGGCACCCGCTCGTCCGGCAAGGACCAGATCTGCCGCCAGAGCGCCCCGAGCAACTCCTACAGCCCCTGGCTCTGCCCGACCCCCGCCAAGGACCCCAGCTACCCCCGCTAGAACAACCAGCTTCTGGTCTGTCCCCGGCCTGCCGCATCTGGCGTAGGGACGGCCTGCCTCGCATGTCCAAGGACCGGGGTCACCGGAGTTATCCACAGTTGCGGGAGCGCGGGACGCTCTGCCGCTCGGAGCGGCACTGTCGATCGCATGAGATTTCTGCGCGACCTGATCGACCTCCTGCTGCCGGAGCAGTGCGCGGGCTGCGGGCAGGAGCCCGTCCTGCTGTGCGACACCTGCGCAAGACCCCTACGCGCCTCTGCACGGCCCGTCAGAGCCGCGACGGCCGGCATCCCGCCCCCTTGGACCGTCGCCGCCTACGAAGGCCCCCTGCGCACGATCCTGGCCGCCTACAAGGAACGCGGCCGCACCGCCCTGGCCGTCCCCTTAGGCGAAGCCCTGGCAACAGCCGTCCAAGCAGCCCTACCCCCACCACCCGCGCCGGAGGCGACCAACCCTCGACCAGCGACCACGGCCCGATCACGCCATGCCCAACCACATGACACCTGGGCGGGCGATGCGGGGGCGGGTGCTGTGGGGGCGGGGGATGTTCGAGGGGGGCCGGTGCTGGTGTGGGTGCCTTCAGGGCGGCGGGCGGTGCGGCGGCGGGGGCATGATCCGCTGCGCGGGGTGGTCGAGGTGGCGGTGAAGCGGCTGTGGGCGGACGGCGTGCCGGTGTCCATGATGGACGCGCTGCGGCAGCGCGGCCGGGTCGCCGACCAGGCCGGGCTCACGGCGCGGCAGCGGGCCGCCAACCTGCAAGGGGCCGTAGAGGCGCGGGCGTGCGTGGCCGGCCGCCGGGTCGTCCTGGTGGATGACGTGGTCACTACGGGCTCGTCCCTCGCGGAGGCGGCCCGAGCCTTACGCGCCGCAGGAGCCGAGGTGACCGGCACGGCCACCATCGCCGCCACCCCACGTCACCGCCCCTGGTAACCCACCCGCCCTGGCGGTCCGGGAGGCGTTGCGGGAGCGAGGATCGGGCGAATGGTGACTTTCTTCACTTTTCGCTCGCTGGGCGGCGGTAAGCCACGTTGGGTAGTCGAGAGCGTCTGGCTTGTCCTGGAATGAGGGGGTGTAGGGGGTGCTTCGGGTCACATCTCGCCATCAGGGGAGTAGAGATTTCTCAAACTCACCGCGAGGTCAGTGCTGCCTGACCTGGGCGGCCGTCGGCGGCGGGATCGCCGAGCCTGTCGGGGCTCAGGGGAGGTGGAGGGACGCCAGGGGAACCCGCTGCGGCAGTCCTCGATGACGGTCCGTGAGTTTTTCCTCAGCCCACCCCCCTGACATTCGTCGCGTAAGGGGTTAGCGTTCCTGACATGGCACCCGCCCGGGTCCGTGGTTGCGTTGGATCGCAGTGCTCGTCAGGAGCACGGCAGACGATCCGGCTAGCCGATGCCAGGCGCAGGCGAAACGGCCCACGTAAGGCGACTTCTCGTCGACCGATCACGGTGCGCCTTAGAGGTAAGTCCTGCCCCATCGGGGGATCCGACATCCCCCGAACCGGGAGAAGGGCAGTAGTGGCGAGAGCGCCGCGAGCCCCTCAGCAGGCGGATGTGGGGACGAAGACCAGGTCGGCCGGGCGGGTGCGACCCACCGTCCTGTGGTGCCCGTTCGGGGCCGGCAGGTCCCCGGGCAGGGCGACAAGCGCAACCGGGAGAAGGGGGGTCCCGCGTGAACATCACCGTGAGGGGCCGGCACACCGACGTCAACGACAGGTTCCGTCGGCATGTCGACAGCAAGCTGGCGAAGATCGAACGGCTCGACCAGAAGGTCATCCGCGTGGATGTGGAGGTGTCCGAGGAACGAAACCCACGGCTGGCCGACCAGCGTGAACGAGTGGAGCTGACGATCCGCTCCCGCGGCCCGGTGATCCGGGCCGAGGCCGCCGCCGACGACCGCTACGGCGCCCTCGACCTCGCGCTCGACAAGCTGGAGTCACGGCTGCGCCGCGACGCCGAGCGGCGCAAGGGACACGGTCTGAAGAACCACGGCAAGAACGGCAAGGGCCGCGCCAAGCTCGCGACGATGGAACCGCTCCCCGAGGCGCTGCCGGAGCCCGTCCCCGAACCCGTGGAGACCGCGCCGCCGGTCGAGGCCGAGCCGGTGTCCCGTGACGAGAACCTCGTACCGATCCCGATGGACGGGGACGGCCCCCTCGTCGTCCGCGAGAAATTCCACAAGGCCGAGCCGATGGGCATTGAGCAGGCACTGTTCGAGATGGAGCTCGTCGGCCACGACTTCTTCCTTTACCGCGACAAGGCCACCGGGCACCCCTCGGTCGTATACCGGAGGAGAGGCTGGGACTACGGCGTCATCAGGCTCGTCGAGGAGTGACTCTTCGTATCGGTGATGCGGCGGACGCGTCACGTCACCACCGGAACCATGCCATGATCTGAAAAGGCGCATCAGCCGATCCGGCGCGTCCCGGGAACCTCCCGGGGCGCGCGGCGGTTGACCGGGAGACACCCCGGTCCGAAATCCCCCGGGTTCGTCCCCGGACCCCGTAAGTTCCCGAGGACGACCCGATGGATCACAACCCTCCGGTAGTTCCAGATCGCTGAATAGTGAAGGGGGGAAGCGGCGTCTCCTCCACGCCGCGACTCTGGTGAGCGAGAAGCCCGAGACTCGCGACGCCGCGGCGGTACCCCGTCAGACCGGCGCCCCCGCCGGTCGTGACGCCGCGCCGCCGGCCGGAGCGGCCGACCCCATCCGCGTGCTCATCGTCGACGACCATGCGCTGTTCCGCAGAGGACTGGAGATGGTCCTCCAGGGCGAGGACGACATCGAGGTCATCGGCGAGGGCGGGGACGGGCACGAGGCCGTCGAGATGGCCGGCGACCTGCTGCCCGACATCGTCCTGATGGACATCCGGATGCCGCGCCGCAGCGGCATCGAGGCGTGCACCGCCATCAAGGACGCCGCGCCCAGCGCCAAGATCGTCATGCTGACCATCAGCGACGAGGAGGAGGACCTCTTCGAGGCGATCAAGGCCGGAGCCAGCGGCTACCTGCTCAAGGAGATCTCCATCGACGAGGTCCCGCAGGCCGTCCGCGCGGTCCACGGCGGCCAGTCGCTGATAAGCCCGTCGATGGCGTCCAAGCTCATCACCGAGTTCGCCGCGCTGGCCAAGCGCAGTGAGGAGCGCACGCAGCAGGTCCCCGCGCCGCGCCTCACCGAACGCGAGATGGAGGTCCTGCGCCTCGTCGCCCGCGGCCTCGGCAACCGCGAGATCGCCCGCGAGCTCTTCATCTCCGAGAACACCGTGAAGAACCACGTCCGCAACATCCTGGAGAAACTCCAGCTCCACTCCCGCATGGAGGCCGTCGTCTACGCCGTCCGCGAGAAACTCCTAGAGATCACCTGACCCCGGCACCCTGCGGGGGGTGAGACCGGCTATCCGGGTTTGTCGGTGTTGTGTCGTAGCATCGCGGGCGTGGTGGAGACAGTAGGCGGGACGCAGGGCGGTGGCGGGGTCGAGCTCGGGGCCGATGAGGCTCGGCGGCTTCAGTTGCGCGCGCAGGGTTTTCTGGGGGCGCGTCCGAAAGGTGGGGTTCCGGCGATGCTGGAACGGCTCGGTGCCGTCCAGCTCGACACGATCTCGGTTTTGGCGCGGTCTCATGAGCTGGTGCCCTACGCGCGCTTGGGGGCGGTGAGCCGGGGTGCCATTGAGGCGGCCTACTGGGGCGGAGGTTCGCGTTCCGCCGGGAGCGGTGCGCGGGGCGCTGGGGCCGCCGGGAACGGTGCGGGCGGTGTTGGGCGGGTTTCGGGTGGCGGGTATCGGGCGTTCGAGTACTGGGCGCATGCGGCGTCCGTGATCCCGATGGCCGACTGGCCGCTGTTCGCGTTCCGGCGGCGCGCGTACCTGCGGCGCGGGTGGCGCTGGCACAAGGTGCCGGAGGGCGTCTGCGACGAGATCCGCGATCGGCTGAAGGCGGACGGCCCGCTCACCACCAAGGAGCTCGGCGGCGCCAAGGCGAGCGCCGAATGGTGGGACTGGAGCGACCACAAGATCGGTATCGAGTGGTTGCTGGACATCGGCGAGGTCGTCTGCGTCGAGCGGGTCGGCTGGCGTCGCGTGTACGACCTGGCCGAGCGGGCTGTGCCGTCCGAGCTGCTCGCCCGGGATTTGGACGACGACGCCTGCTTGACCGAGCTGGTCGCCCGTGCCGGACGCGCTCTCGGAGTCGCGACGCGCGGTGATCTCGCCGACTACTACCGGATCAAGCAGGACCAGGTCGACCGCGTGATCGAGGCGACCGGGCTCGTCCCGGCCACTGTTGCCGGATGGTCCCAGCGGGCGTGGGCCGACCCCGGCGCGCTGGCCGCCCCGCCCAAGGGCAGGCACGCCACCACCCTGCTCTCGCCCTTCGACTCCCTCGTCTGGGACCGCGCCCGCGCGTCGCGCGTCTTCGGGTTCGACCACCGCCTGGAGGCGTACGTCCCGAAGGACAAGCGCGTCCACGGATACTTCGCGATGCCGCTCCTCGCCGGCGGCCGCCTCATCGGGCGGGTCGACCCGGCCCGGGAAGGGCGCACCCTCATCGCCCGTCAGGCGTCCCTGGAACCCTGGGCCACCCGCACCGCCGCGCGCACCGAGACCTCGGCGGCGGCTCTCGCCACCGCGCTCTGGCGCGCCGCCGCCTGGGTCGGCTGCGACGACGTCCGCGTGGAGCGCACCGACCTCCCGCCCGCGCTCCTGAAAGCCGCCCTGGACGCCGCCGCGTCCCGTTGAGGCCGCCGGGGGCCGGGGAATCGGCTCGGTGCGGTGGGGCGTTGAAACCATGTGCGGGTTTGCGCCGACCGAAATGTGGTCGTCGAGGCGTGTGCCTGAGGGTTTCGGACGCGGCATGCGTGAGGCCGGCCCGGCGGGCCGGCCTCGGACACGCGGGATCAGCCGTGGGGGGTCTGCTGGGTGTCGGTCGCCACCGGGGCCTCGATGGACTCGCCCTGGTCGCCGCCGCGGCGCTTGGCCGAGCGGGAGCCGAACAGGGAGTAGTCGACGATCTCGGGGATCACGCGGGGCGCGTCCACGACGACGTCCGCGAAGAGGTGGACCAGCCAGCTGACGAGGAACCCGGCGACCACGATGCCGACGCCGACCCAGAACATGATCCAGGACGGGCCGAGGCAGAGCGCCACGCCGCCGACGACGAAGCCGATGAAGATGACGCCGACGGCGAGCCACGAACTCGGCCGGCCGGCGTGCGAACCCTCTGAGGACATTGGGCCTCCCTCCCGTGAGGTGTGAGAGATCCTCTCCGGGACCCGGAAAGTCAAACGGAACGCACAGTGGATTGCGCTGCGGAGTGACCTAGACCATTCTGGGTCTCGCCTACGATGGCATCGTACGTGTGGTGTGCGTGCCGCCTTGAGCGGTGAACCACGATCTGCAAGGAGCCTTCGAGAGTGCCGCCAGTCATCGACAAGATCCTTCGTGCGGGCGAGGGAAAAACCCTGCGCAAGCTCAAGAAGCTCGCGGATCAGGTCAACTCGATCGAGGAGGACTTCCTCGAGATGAGCGACGCCGAGTTGCGCGAGCTGACCGACAAGTACCGGGAACGCATCGCCGACGGCGAGTCCCTGGACGACCTGCTTCCGGAGGCCTTCGCGACCGCACGCGAAGCCGCCAAGCGCGTCCTCGGCCAGCGGCACTACGACGTCCAGATCATGGGCGGCGCGGCGCTGCACCTCGGGAACATCGCCGAGATGAAGACGGGTGAGGGCAAGACCCTGACCTGCGTGCTCCCCGCGTACCTGAACGCGCTGTCCGGCGACGGCGTGCACGTGGTCACGGTGAACGACTACCTGGCCAAACGCGACGCCGAGTGGATGGGCCGCGTCCACCAGTTCCTCGGGCTGGACGTCGGCGTCATCCTCCCGCAGATGACCCCGGACGAGCGCCGCGCGGCCTACAACTGCGACATCACCTACGGGACGAACAACGAGTTCGGGTTCGACTACCTGCGCGACAACATGGCGTGGAGCCTGGACGAGTGCGTCCAGCGCGGGCACAACTTCGCGATCGTGGACGAGGTCGACTCGATCCTCATCGACGAGGCCCGCACCCCGCTGATCATCTCGGGTCCGGCCGAGCAGAACTCCAAGTGGTACTCGGAGTTCGCCAAGATCGTCCCGCGGCTGAAGCGGGCCGAGCTGGTCAGCACCGCCGGGCAGGTCGACGAGTACGGCCCCGGCGACTACGAGGTGAACGAGAAGAAGCGCACGGTCGGCGTGACCGAGTCCGGCGTCGAGAAGGTCGAGGACTGGCTCGGCATCGACAACCTGTACGACTCGGTGAACACCCCGCTGGTCAGCTTCCTGAACAACGCCCTGAAGGCCAAGGAGCTCTACAAGCGCGACAAGGACTACGTCGTCATGAACGGCGAGGTCCTGATCGTGGACGAGTTCACCGGCCGCATCCTCCACGGCCGCCGCTACAACGAGGGCATGCACCAGGCCATCGAGGCCAAGGAGGGCGTGGCGATCAAGGACGAGAACCAGACGCTCGCCACGATCACCCTGCAGAACTACTTCCGCCTCTACAACAAGCTGTCCGGCATGACCGGCACCGCCGAGACCGAGGCGGCGGAGTTCAACAAGACCTACAAGATCGGCGTCGTGCCGATCCCGACGAACAAGCCGATGATCCGCGAGGACGTGGCGGACGTCGTCTACAAGACCGAGCAGGCCAAGTTCGAGGCCGTCGTCGACGACATCGCCGAGCGGCACGAGAAGGGCCAGCCGGTGCTGGTCGGCACCACCTCGGTGGAGAAGTCCGAGAAGCTGAGCAAGATGCTCAAGCGCCGCGGCGTCCCGCACCAGGTGCTGAACGCCAAGCACCACGAGCAGGAGTCGGCGATCGTCGCGGAGGCGGGCCGCAAGGGCAGCGTCACCGTCGCGACGAACATGGCGGGCCGCGGCACCGACATCATGCTCGGCGGCAACCCCGACTTCCGCGCCGACCTGGTGCTGCACCAGCGCGGCCTGTCCCCGCTGGAGACGCCCGAGGAGTACGAGGCGGCCTGGCCGGAGGCGCTGGAGAAGGCCAAGGAGGACGTGAAGGGCGAGCACGAGGAGGTCGTCGAGGCCGGCGGCCTGTACGTGCTCGCGACGGAGCGGCACGAGTCGCGGCGCATCGACAACCAGCTGCGCGGCCGCTCCGGCCGGCAGGGCGACCCGGGCGAGTCCCGGTTCTACCTGTCGCTGGAGGACGACCTGATGCGGCTGTTCAACTCGGCCCGGGTCGAGTCGATCATGACGCGGCTGAACATCCCGGACGACACCCCGATCGAGTCCAAGATCGTCACGAACGCGATCAAGTCGGCGCAGAGCCAGGTCGAGCAGCAGAACTTCGAGATGCGCAAGAACGTCTTGAAGTACGACGAGGTGCTGAACCGGCAGCGCAAGGTCATCTACGCCGAGCGCCGCCAGGTGCTGGAGGGCGCCGACCTGCAGGAGCAGGTCCGCCGGATGATCGACGAGGTCGTGGCCGGCTATGTCGCGGGCGCCACCGGCGAGGGCTTCGCCGAGGAGTGGGACCTCGACAAGCTGTGGAAGGCGTTCAAGCAGCTGTACCCGATCTCGATCTCGGTCGAGGACCTGACCGACGACGAGGACGGCGACCTGTCCGGGCTGGACGCCGAGACGCTCGCGGAGAAGATCCGCGACGACGCCCAGGCGGCCTACGCCAAGCGCGAGGAGGAGCTCGGCTCGGAGGTCATGCGCGAGCTGGAGCGCCGCGTCGTCCTGTCGGTGCTGGACCGCAAGTGGCGCGAGCACCTCTACGAGATGGACTACCTCCAGGAGGGCATCGGCCTGCGGGCCATGGCGCAGCGCGACCCGCTGGTGGAGTACCAGCGCGAGGGCTACGACATGTTCAACGCGATGCTCGACGGCATCAAGGAGGAGTCGGTCGGCTACCTGTTCAACCTCGAGGTCGAGGTCGAGGAGCAGCCGGAGACCCCGACCGTCGGCGCCGCGCCGGTGTCGGTCGCGAAGTCGGCCCCCGCGGCGGAGGGCGCCGCGGAGGAGGCCGAGGTCGAGGAGGCCGAGGAGGCCCCCGCGATCAAGGCGAAGGGGCTGGAGAAGCCGTCCCGTCCGAAGAAGCTGGAGTACTCGGCCCCGACCGTCGACGGTGAGGGCGGCGTCGAGCTGCACAGCGAGGAGACCGAGGACGAGTACGCGGGCGTGAACCGCAACGACCCGTGCCCCTGCGGCTCGGGCAAGAAGTTCAAGCGCTGCCACGGCGACCCGCGCAACAAGAACAAGTAGCACCGCACGAGCGAGTAGCACCGCACGAGCGGGTAGTACGGCGCGAAGCGGCCTCCCGGACGTCCGGGAGGCCGCTTCCGCATGTCAGGGGGCGGTCGTCTCCAGGGCGGTGCAGCGCCACCGGCCCCGCGCCAGCTCCAGCCGCAGCGCCAGCGCGTGGACGCGCCCGGCCACGGCCACCACCGCCGCGGCTTCGGCCACGGTCGGCGACGGCCGCTGCATCCTGCTGGACAGCACCTTCGGCGGGACGACCCGTCTCCCGCGCGTCCCCGCGCCCGTGTGCGGGGCGAACGCGCGGCACACCGCCGGGACGGCCACGAGCGACAGCTGGTGCGCGGGCCGCGCGCCCGCCAGGACCTCCACGACGAGCCGCACGGCGGTGTCGGCGACCGCCCGCGCCTCGGCCTCCACCCCGTCCCCCGGCCGCACGATCCGCAGCCCGGGGCCGGGCGGCGCCGGCGCCTTCCGGGGGACCGGTGCGGGCCGGTACCGAATGATCCGAACCGCCGAAGACGCCACCGGACGACCGCTCATGAGAACCTCCCGACTCGTTTGGAAACAGGAGTCAGAAGAGGCGCGAAAAATACATCCTGACCACCTTCGGCCGTTCCTGTAACGCCCGTGTCACTCGCGAACGCGACTGAGAAAGAGCGCACGCCACGGGAGTGGGAAACCCCGGTGGGCAGTGGTCGCCGGAGGGGTGGACGTGCGAAGGCGGCGGGACGCTGAGGAGCGTCCCGCCGCCTTCTGGGAGCGGTTCCGGGCGGTGCGGGCGTCCGGAACCTCTTGGGAGCGGGGCCGGTGGGCTGGCCGGCCCCCGGGCGGGGCGCCGCGAACGGGGCGAGGGGGTTCGCGGCGCCCCTGGGGGAGGGTCAGCCGCCGGCAGGGGAGTCCTGCGGTTCGGCGGTGCCCTTCCGGTCGCGCTTCTTCTTCTTCTTCTCGCCCTTCTCCCCGCCGGCGAGCTCCGGGCTGGCGGCCGGGTCGGCGGCGGTCGACTCCTCGCCCTCGGGCTCCCGGCCCGGGGTCGCGAAGTTGAACCGCGTGATCAGGAATCTGAAGATGAAGTAGTAGAGGAAGAAGTACAGGACGCCCATGCCGAGGATCAGCAGCAGCCCCGACGTGTTGTCCTTGCGGGCGTTCAGCAGCAGGTCGATGCCGCCGGCGGAGAAGCCGAAGCCGAGCTTGGCGCCGGCCGCCTCCAGCACGGCCATCGAGATGCCGGTGAGGACGACGTGCACGCCGTACAGGACGGGCGCGACGAACATGAACGCGAACTCGATCGGCTCGGTGACGCCGGTGACGAACGCGGTCAGCGCGGCGGAGATCATGATGCCGCCGACCGCGGGGCGCCGGTGCTTGGGCGCGGCGTGCCACATCGCGAGGGCCGCGCCGGGCAGGCCGAACATCAGCACGGGGAAGAACCCGGCGAGGAAGCCGCCCGCGTCGGGGTCGCCGGCCAGGTAGCGGTTGATCTCGCCGTGGACGACGCCGCCGGGGGTGTTGTAGTCGCCGAACACGAACCAGATGAGCGAGTTCGGGATGTGGTGCAGGCCGAAGGGCAGCAGCAGCCGGTTGATGACGCCGTAGATGCCGGCGCCGGCGGCGCCCGCCCCGGTGATCCACTCGCCGGCGTCGGTGAGCCAGCTGCCGAACAGCGGCCAGATGAAGCCGATCAGGATGCCGAGCGCGAGGCCGGCCACCGCGGTGATGATCGGCACGAACCGGCGGCCGCCGAAGAACGCCAGCCAGGTCGGCAGCTTGATCCGGTAGTACCGCTGGTAGAGCAGGGCCGCGATGACGCCCATCAGGATGCCGCCGAGCACGTCGGTCGGGTTCTTGGCGCCCCAGTCGATGACCTGCGCCTGCGCCCCGTCCGCCACCTTCGTGATGAGGACGTTGCCCTTGAGCTCGTCGGTGTGCGAGAACATGATCTTGGAGACCCGGTCGAAGACCAGGTATCCGACCACGGCGGCGAGCGCGGTGGAGCCGTCGGACTTCTTGGCGAAGCCGATCGCCACGCCGACGGCGAAGAGCAGCGGGAGCGCGGCGAACAGCGCGTTGCCGGCCTCACCGACGATCTCGGCGATCCGGTCCCAGCCGAGCCCGTCGGCGCCGAGCATGTCGGCCTGGCCGAAGCGCAGCAGCAGCGCGGCGGCGGGCAGCACGGCGATCGGCAGCATGAGGCTGCGGCCGATCCGCTGCAGCACCGCGAGGGTGCTGGACCCGCGCCGCGGCGCGGAGTCCACTGTTGTCGCAGTCATCGCGAGGTTCCTCCTCAGGGGTGTTCGGAGTGCGGCGGGGGGTTTCCGAGGGCCGTGTGGATCTGGTAGCGGTCCGCCCGGTAGGTCGACACGCCCAGCTCGGCGCACACCCCTCCGGTGTACGAGCGGCGTTGCAGGAGCAGCACGGCGCTGCCCCGGGCGATCTGCAGGTGCCTGGCGTCGGTCGCGTCGGCCAGGCTGGCGTCGATGGTCTGGTCGCCCGCGTCGAAGACCAGCCCGTACACCGCTTCGAGGACGCCGTAGAGGGAACGGTCGGCGAGCCGGCGGTCGAGCAGGTCGGGGGCGAGGGCGGCCAGGATGTGCGCGCGTTCGAGGGCCATGGGCTCCCCGTCGGCGGTGCGCAGGCGCTCGATGACGTGGATCTGGGTGCCGGGTTCGACGTCGAAGATGCGGGCGAGCCGGGCGTCGGCCGGGACCGTCCGCCGGTCGAGGTCGATCGCGCCCGGCCGCAGCCCGCGGGCCAGCATGTCCTCGGTGAAGGAGACGAGCCGCAGCGGCATCTCGATCTTGGGCCGGGCGACGAAGGTGCCCTTTCCGGGGACGCGGTAGAGCCGCCCCTCGGAGACGAGCTGGTCGACGCCCTGCCGGACGGTCATGCGGGAGAGTCCGTACCGGCCGCACAGCTCGCGCTCCGAGGGGATCGGGGCGTCGACGGGCAGCTCCGCGCTCTCGATGAGGTCGAGCAGGATCGCGCGGAGCTGGAAGTACTTCGGTACGGGACTGTGCGGATCGATGGTGGTCACGGGGGTCCTCGATGGCCGGGGGCCGGATCGACGGGGTTCGCCGGGTTTCGACGGAAGAGTGGACTGGCGGTGATTTAGACGGTATGCGATTTGGTTCGTACTGGTCTAGGCCGGACTAGACCACATGACCGAAAGGCATGTCAATGCACGAATTTGTAACGACCTGGTCACGCCGCGACGACGTCAAGATCGAAGAATTCGCAGGTCAGGGCGCCCTCGCGGATGCGGCGTCCGCTTCGGCCGGCTCGTCCTGACCTCTTCGGGCCGCCATCGCGGCGACCGGCGTCCGGCCCCCGTGCGGGGCCGCATCGCCCGCCGGACGAGTTTCGCCCCGCATCTTCATCTCCATCCGATTCGTGGAGTATGGTGCGTACTGGTCTAGTCCGGACTAGACCAGTTGACACGGAGGAACCGGCCCCCGCGACCGATCGCGTCACAGAGAGCGCGCACCATGGCATCACTACTGATCACGGCCTCCCGCATGATCATCACCCCCGCCGAGGGTCCTACCCGCGTGGTCTCCCCGGGATACGTCCGGGTGGCGGACGGGGTCATCGCCGAGGCCGGCGAGGGACGTCCCGCCGGCGCCCCCGACCTCGACCTCCCCGACGGACTGCTCGCGCCCGGCCTGGTCGACCTCCAGGTGAACGGCTTCTACGGCCACGACATGGTCGACGCGGACGAGGCGGGCTGGCGCACCGTCGTCTCCCGGCTCCCCGAGACGGGCGTCACCGCGTTCCTCCCCACGTTCATCACCGCGCCGGTCGAGACGCAGGCCGCCGCGCTCCGCCGCACCCGCGACCTCCTGCCGGACCTCCCCGACGGAACGCGCGTCCTCGGCGTCCACCTCGAAGGCCCGTTCCTGTCGGAGCAGCGCAAGGGCGCGCACAACGCCGCCCACCTCACCGACCCGACGCCCGAAGCGCTCAAGACGCTGCTGGAGACGGGCCTGGTCAAGCTGGTCACGCTCGCGCCCGAACGCGACGGCGCGCTGGAGGCGATCCGCGCCCTGACCGCCGCCGGGGTCCTGGTCAGCGTCGGGCACAGCGCCGCGACCGCCGACCAGACCGCCGCCGCGGCCGACGCCGGCGCGCGCATGGTCACCCACATCTTCAACGCGCAGACCGGCGTCCACCACCGCGACCCGGGCGTCGCCGTGCAGGCGCTCATCGACGACCGGCTCAGCCCCGGCCTCATCCTCGACCTGCACCACGTGTCGGGGAAGGTCGCGCAGCTGGTGTTCCGCGCCGCGCCCGGCCGGGTCGTGCTCGTCACCGACGCCGCGTCCGCCGCCGGGATGCCGCCCGGCACCTACGACCTGGGCGGCGAGCCCATCACGATGCCCGAGCAGGGCCCGCCGCTGCGCGCCGACGGCACCATCGCCGGGTCCGGCCTCCGGCTGGACGAGGCGGTCGGCAACGCGATCGGCCTCGGCCTCGGCACGGCCGCGGCGGTGGACGCCGCGACACGGATTCCGGCCGACCTCATCGGCCGTCCCGACCTCGGCCGGATCGCGCCCGGCGCCGCCGCCGACCTCGTGTGGCTGGGGCCGGACCACCGGGCGCGTACCACGTGGGTGGGCGGGCAGAAACTCTTCGAAGGGGGATCATGACCAGTCAGATGCGCGCCGAGATCGGCGAGCAGCCGGACGCGCTGCGCCGGACGATCGACGCGCTCCTCCCGCGCACCGCGGACCTCGCGGCGCTCGCGCGGGAGACCCGGCAGGTGCTGTTCATCGCGCGCGGCTCGTCCGACAACGCCGCGGTGTACGGGCGGTACCTGGTGGAGTCGCAGGCGGGCCGGCTGGCCACCCTCGCGGCGCCGTCCATCGCCACCGCCTACAAGCGCAAGCTGGACCTGGACGGCGTGCTCGCCGTCGCGATCAGCCAGTCCGGCAAGACCGAGGAGATCGTCGAGACCCTCGACTGGGCGAAGGACTGCGGCGCCCGGACGGTCGCGGTCACCAACGGCGCCGGCTCGCCGCTGGCCGAGGCCGCCGAGGTCGCGCTGGTCACCGAGGCCGGCGACGAGATCGCCGTCCCGGCCACCAAGACCTACACCACCCAGCTCGCCGCGCTGTCGGTGTTCGGGCTCGGGCTCGGCGCGGACGTCGCCGCAGGCGACCTGCGCCGCGTCCCCGACGAGGTCGCGCGGATGATCGAGCTGACCGAGGCGTCGGCGGCGCTGCCGGAGATCGTCGCCGAGCTGGCGAAGGTCCCCGGCGCGGTGGTGTCCGGGCGCGGCATCGCGTTCGGCACCGCGCTGGAGCTGGCGCTGAAGATCAAGGAGGCGTGCTACCTGCACGCCATGGGCCTGTCCTACGCCGACCTGCTGCACGGCCCGATCGCCGTCGTGGACGCGCAGACCCCCGCGCTGCTGGTCGCCGCCGACAGCGGGCCGACGCTGCAGGGCACCGTCGCGCTGGCCCGCCGCGTCGAGGGCGCCGGCGCCCGCGCGTTCGGCGTCGGCGGCGGCGCGGAGCTGGCCGCCGCGTGCTCGGCCGCGCTGCCGGGCCCCGCCCTGCCCGAGTGGGTGGCCCCGCTCGGCCTCATCGTCCCCGGCCAGATCATGGTCGAGAACCTCGCCCGCCGGCTCGGCGTCGACCCCGACGTCCCCCGCGGGCTCAACAAGGTCACCCAGACCGACTGACCCCCGAGCGAGAGAAGAGAAGGACATGGACAAGGCCGAGGCCATCATCGCGGCGCTGGGCGGCGCGGACAACATCATCGAGATCGAGCCCTGCGCCACCCGGCTGCGCACCGAGGTCGAGGACGGGGACAAGGTCGACGAGGCGGGCCTGAAGAAGGCGGGCGCGTACGGCGTGATGCGCAGCGGCGGCGTCGTGCAGGTCGTCGTCGGCCCGGACGCCGACACCATCGCCAGCGACATCGAGGACATCCTCGACTGACCCCAGCCACAGGACCTAGGGAAGGCCCTCCCATGACCCGAGTACTGTCCCCGGTCACCGGCCGGGTCGTCGGCCTCGCCGGCGTCCCGGACCCGGTCTTCGCCCAGGCCATGGTGGGCCCGGGCACGGCCGTCGACCCCGAGCGCGCCCCGGGCCAGGCCATCGCGCCCGTCACCGGGAAGATCGTCAAGCTGCATCCGCACGCCTACGTCGTGGTGGACGCCGAGGGCCACGGCGTCCTCGTCCACCTCGGCATCGACACCGTCAAGCTGAAGGGCGAGGGCTTCGAGCTGCTCGCCGCCGAGGGCGACGAGGTCACCGCCGGGCAGCCGGTCGTCGGCTGGAACCCCGCGGTGATCGAGGCGGGCGGCCGCTCGCCGATCTGCGCGGTGGTCGCCCTGGACGCGGGCGCCGACGCCCTGTCGGACGTGGCCGAGTCGGGCGAGGTGACGAAAGGGGCCGAGCTCTTCACATGGAGCTGAGCACATGGAGCTGACCGGATGGCGGTGATCGGACTCGGCGCGGCGGTGTTCGACCTCGACGGCACCCTCATCGACACCGAGCCGCGCAACCGGGTGATGTGGTCGCGGCTGTTCGACGCGCACGGCGTCCCGTGGGACGACGCCCTGATCGGCTCGTTCGCGGGGCGGCGCGGCCTCGAGGTGCTGCGCGACCTCGCGCACCTGTTCCCCGGCCGGAAGGTCGAGGAGCTGTTCGAGCAGGCGGTGTCCTACGAGGCGCTGCCGGGGATGCCGGCGGTCGCGCCCGTCCCCGGCGCCGTCGACCTCGTCCGGTCGCTGGCGGACGCGGGCGTGCCGCTCGCCGTGGTGACCTCGGGGCAGCGCCCGTACGCCGAGCGGCTGCTGGCCGAGCTCGGCATCCGCGACCTGCTGGACCTGGTGGTGACCGCCGGGGACGTCGTCACCGGCAAGCCGCACCCGGAGGGCTACCTGGCCGCCGCGCGCGACCTGGACGTCCCGCCGCAGGAGGCGGTCGGGTTCGAGGACGCCCCCGCGGGCGTGGCGGCCATGAAGGCCGCGGGCATGACCTGCGTGGGCGTCATCACCACGCAGCCGGCGGGCGCGCTCGCCGGGGCCGACCACGTGGTGGCCGATTTTCAGGAAGTGGACGTCGTGCCGGGCCCCGCGCTGCGGGTGCGGGGCCTGGCACTGAACTAGCGAGGAGTGTGCCGTGACCGAGCGCAACGTCAAGATCGAGTCCAGGGTGGGGCTGCACGCGCGGCCGGCCGCGCTGTTCGTCCAGACCGCGGCCAAGGCCCCGATGGACGTGACCGTGGCCAAGCGCGGCGGCGCCCCGGTGAACGCCAAGAGCATCCTCGCGGTGCTGGGGCTGGACGCCCGGCACGGGGAGGAGATCGTCCTGTCCGCGGACGGCGAGGGCGCCGACGAACTGCTCGACAGCCTGGAGAAGCTGCTGTCGACGCCGGAGCCCGAGGAGGCCTAGGGGTGGCGGGCGTACTGCAGGGCGCGGGAGTCAGCCCGGGGGTCGGCGCCGGTCCGGTGCTGCGCGTCGCCGGGGACGTTCCGGAGCCGCCGGCCGGCGACCGGCACGGCGGGGACGCGGCGGCGGAGCGGGCCGCGGCGCTGGCCGCGCTGGAGGCCGTCGCCGCCGATCTGGAGGCGCGCGGGGAGCGCGCCGCGGCGGCCGGCAACACCGACGGCCGGGACGTGCTGAACGCGCAGGCGCTGATGGCCCGCGACCCGGGCCTCGCCGACGGCGTCGGCGCGAAGGTCGGTGAGGGCGTCGCGGCCGCGCGCGCGGTGTTCGAGGCGTTCGGCGTCTACCGGGAGATGCTCGCCGGGGCGGGCGAGTATCTCGCGGCGCGCGTCGCCGACCTGGACGACATCCGCGACCGCGCGGTCGCCCGGCTGCTCGGGCTGCCGGTGCCCGGCGTCCCGGAGTCCGACGAGCCGTTCGTGCTCGTCGCCCGGGACCTGGCCCCGGCCGACACGGCCGTGCTCGACCCGGCGCAGGTCGTCGCGTTCGTCACCGAGGAGGGCGGGCCGACCAGCCACACCGCGATCATCGCCCGCACGATGGGCGTGCCCGCGGTCGTGGCGCTGCCGGGCGCGGTGTCGCTCGCCGACGGCACCCGCGTGCTCGTCGACGGCGCCGCCGGGACCGTGCGGATCGACCCGTCGGAGGAGGAGGTGCGGTCGGCGCGCGCCGCGGCCGCCGCCCGGGGGTCCGCGCTCGCGGAGTTCACCGGGCCGGGCGCGACCGCCGACGGCCACGAGGTGCCGCTGCTCGCCAACATCGGCGGGCCGAAGGACCTGGAGCAGGCGCTGGCGAACGGCGCCGAGGGCGTCGGCCTGTACCGCACCGAGTTCCTGTTCCTGGACCGCGCGACCCCGCCGTCCGACGCGGAGCAGGAGGAGGCGTACCGCAAGGTGCTGGAGGCGTTCCCGGCGGGCCGCGTGGTCGTCCGGACGCTCGACGCCGGCGCCGACAAGCCGCTGGCGTTCCTGCCCGCGCCCGGCGAGGAGCCGAACCCGGCGCTCGGCGAGCGGGGCGTGCGGATGTCGGTGCGGCACCCGGACGTGCTGGCCGCGCAGCTCGCCGCGCTGGCCCGCGCCGCCACCGACCTGACCGTGAAGCTCCAGGTCATGGCCCCGATGGTGACGGACGCGGCGGACGCGGCCTGGTTCGCGGGGCAGTGCCGGGACGCCGGCATCGAGCATCCCGGCGTCATGATCGAGGTGCCGGCGGCCGCGCTGCGCGCCCGCGACGTCGCCGCCGAGGTGGAGTTCTTCAGCATCGGCACCAACGACCTGACGCAGTACGCGTGCGCGGCGGACCGGCAGGTCGGCGGCCTCGCCCGCCTGCAGGACCCGTGGCAGCCCGCCGTCCTCGACCTGGTCGCCCCGGCGGCCGCCGCGGGCGTCCCGTGCGGGGTGTGCGGGGAGGCGGCCGGCGACCCGGCGCTCGCGTGCGTGCTGGTCGGGCTCGGGGTGACGTCGCTGTCGATGAGCGCCCCGTCGCTGCCGCTGGTGCGGGCCGCGCTCGCCAAGCACACCCTGGAGCAGTGCCGGGAGGCCGCCGCCGCGGCCCGCGCCGCGCGCACGGCCGGGGACGCCCGCGACGCCGCCCGCGTCCACCTGCCGGGTCTCGCCGACCTGGGGCTGTGACGGTCAGACGGTGATCTGCCAGTAGGCGCCGGTCTTGCGGAGGGTGAAGCTCGCCGCCAGCGGCCCGCCCGCGCGGGCGGGCTCGCCCTTCCAGGCCAGGTCCTCGAAGCGGACCGTGTACTCGCCCTCGCCCGGCCCCGGCTCGCAGGCGGGGACGGACACGCCGCGCAGCGCCGCGATGTCCTGCGGGCGCAGCGTCGCGCGGGCCGCCGCGAAGCCGGTGCGGCACGCGGCGGGCCCGCCGAACGCCTCCCGCTGGTAGGCGGGCGTCAGGTAGGCGCAGACCTTCGGGTTCCCCGCCGCGACGCCGCGCAGGTACTTGAAGAGGGCGAGCCGCGCCGGGAAGGTCTCCTTCGCGGACGCCGTCGCGGCCGTGGACGCCGGAACGTCGAAGAACTGGGAGTCGCCGGGCTCGGGGGTGAGCGGCGGCATCGTGACCTCGTCCTGCCCGCCGCAGGCGCCGAGGCCCAGCAGCGGGAGCACGAGCAGCGCGGCGGCGAGCAGCGGACGGGCGTACACGGCGACCTCCCTGGGGGGAAGAAGGCGGCCTGATCCTCCCAGGAAGCGGCCCCCGCGTCCATCGGCCCGGGCTACGGGTAGCCGAGGCCGTGCCCGGCGGGCTGCCCGCCGGCGGGGACCGGGAGCTTCCCGGTCGGCTTCACCGCGCCGCTGAGCACTCCCGCCAGGGCGTTCACCGACACCGTGCTGGAGGAGTAGGCGGCGAGCGTCGCCTGCGCGCCGCCGGACGCGTCGAGGTCGTAGGGGCGGCCGATCGCGGCGACGACGACGGGCTTCGAGCCGAGCGCGCGGACCCGGGACGCGGTCGCCGCCCCCGCGTTGTGCGTGGTCAGCACGATGACGTCGGCGGCGCCGGGAGCGGCGGTCGCGACGCCGCGGCTGCGCAGCGCCGCCTGGAGCCGCGCGGCGTCCGGCCCGGTCACGGCGACCTTCTTGCCCTTGAGCGGCAGCAGCCCGCCCTTGTTGCGGACGAGGGTGATCGAATGCTCGGCGACCCGCCGGGCCGCGGCCGTGTTCGCGGCCGTGCCGACCGCCGCGCTCGCCTTCGCCGGGTCGGCGGCCGTCCCGTCGAACAGGCCGCGCCGCTGCTTGAGCCGCAGGATGCGGGTGACCGACTCGTCCAGCCGCTTCTCGCTGATCTTCCCGGCGCGGACGGCCCGCAGCACCGCGTTGTAGGCGCGCGGCAGGCTCGGCGGCATCAGCAGCTGGTCGGCGCCGGCGCTGATCGCCCGCACCGGGACGCCGGCGTCGCCGTACTTCTCCCGGACGCCCGCCATCTGCAGCGAGTCGGTCGTGATGACGCCCTGGTAGCCGAGCTTGCCGCGCAGCAGCCCGGTCAGCACCGTCTTCGACAGCGTGGACGGGTCGCCCGACCGGTCCAGCTTCGGGACGACGAGGTGCGCCGTCATGATCATGTCGACGCCGGCCGCGACCGCCGCCTTGAACGGGGGCGCGTCGATCCGCTCCCACTCGCTCGGCGAGTGCTTGATGACCGGCAGCCCGGTGTGGCTGTCGACGGCGGTGTCGCCGTGCCCGGGGAAGTGCTTGGCGGCGGCGGCGACCCCGGCGTCCTGGTAGCCGCCGACCGCACCGGTGACCATCTGGGCCGCGAGCGCCGGGTCGGAGCCGAACGAGCGCAGCCCGATGACCGGGTTGCGCGGGTTCACGTTGACGTCGGCGTCGGGCGCGTAGTCGAGGTTGATGCCGACCGCGCGCAGCTCGGCGCCGGTGACGCGGGCGGCGGCGCGGGCGTCCTCCGGGTTCCGGGTGGCGCCGAGCGCCATGTTCCCGGGGAAGCGGGTGATGAACGGGGTGCGCGACACGATGCCCTGCTCCTCGTCCACGCCGAGCAGCAGCGGGATCGCGGACGCCTTCTGCAGCGCGTTGGACTGCGCGGCCGTCTTGGCGGGGGAGCCGAAGTTCTGCGGGAAGTAGATGAGCCCGCCGACGTGGTATTTGCGGATCTTGGCGAGGGCGTCGGCGCGGCTCGCGAAGGTCGGCACGAACAGCTGTCCGACCTTCTCCTGCACGCTCATCTTCGCGACCCGGGCGGCGACCCACGCGTCCGGGGCCGGTGACGCCGCCTGCGGCGAGCCGGACGGCGTGCCGGATCCGGCGGACGGCGTCCGCCCGCCCTTGCCGCTCCCGCCGCCGCAGCCCGCGATCCCGCCGATCAGCAGGGCCGCCGCCGCGACCGCGAGGGAACGTGAAGCACGCACCTGACCAGGCCCCCCGACGTGGTCTCGGTTCCTCGGTCGCATCGGACGCCCGCGACGCTAGCCGCTCCCCGGCGCGCTGTCGACTCGATCTCCGGGCGCGTCGCGCACGTCACTACGGCAGTTCGCACGGGTCGGACGGGGACGTCGCGCGCAGGAGGGACGGCTCAGCGGGTTCTCGCGGCGACTGCCGTCCCACTGGCCACAGCATGGATCACGATGGACCCCTGACTCACCGGAGTCGGGCGGATCGTGTGGGGGTCCATCGCGATGAACCGGACGGCCGCGGTGCCGTCCATCCGTGCACCGGCCGGGCTGGGTCGGGGAGCAGCCGGACCGGGGGCCGGGCTTCGGCGGGTTCCGCCGTGCGGGCGGACCGCTCAGCCGGGCAGGGGGTGGCCGAGGCGGCGCAGCGCCATCCCGGCCGCGCCGACGGCTCCGTCGCCGGCGCAGCGCGGCGCCTCGTCGAAGCGGTCGCGCAACCCGGTGCGGACCGCCTCGGCGACGGGGCCTTCGCGGAGCACCGAGCCGTGCATCACGACCGGCGCCCCTGGATCGGACAGGGCCGGGCGCACCGCGTCGACGTCGCGCAGCAGCCACTGCGCGGCCTCGTCGGTGATGCGCCTGGCCACGGGATCGCCGGCGGCCGCGGCGGCGGCGACCACCGGGCCGAGCCGGCCGAGGGCCGCGGGCGGGCGGCCGTAGACCTCCTTGATGATCGCCTGGGCGAGCCGGGGGTTCGGCGGGGTGCCGGGCAGTGCGGGGTACCCGGACGGACCGGGGGCCGCCGGGTGGCCCGGCGGCCCCAGTGAGCCGGGCGGTCCGGCTCCGGTGTGCCCGGGGCCCGGTGGCGCGCCGCCGGGCTGGGGACAGGGGACGGAGGGATGGGGGCAATCGTGGAGCAGCACGGCGGTGCCCGTGCCGCCCCCGCCGGGGGGTACCGTTCCGGAGCCGAACGACGCGGCCTGCGCCGGCACCGGACCGCCCGGTGCCGGCGAAGACGACGAAGGGGCGCCGGCCATGGCCAGCGCCCGGGGAAGGCGGGGTCTTCGCCGTTCCGCGTCGATCTCCGCGACGACGGTGGCGCCGAGCAGCGCCCGGGGGACCGAATCGGTGAGCAGGGTCGGGGAGCCGCGGCCGTCGTAGGCGGCGAGCGCCGCGCGGACGGCCTCCTTCCCGAGCCAGACCGCCGAACCCTCGTCCCCGACGAGCCAGCCGTAGCCGTCGGCGCGCTGCACGATCGTCCCGTCGCTGATGACCGCCGCGCCGGCGCCCGTGCCGGAGAACACCACGATGCCCTTGGGCTCGCTGGTTCCGGCGGCGAACGCCACCGCGATATCGGTCACCACCGCGGGCGAGCCGCGCAGCCCGACGGCCTGCCAGGCCCGCCGGGCCGCCGCGACGGCGGCGGGCCGGCCGGCCGAGCCGGCGCCGGCGATGCCGAACACGCCGGTGAGGATGTGGGTTCGGTCCAGGTCCCCGAGCGCCTCCCGCAGGGCGGTGGTCAGCGCCCCCGCGGTGTCGCCTCCGGAGTTGGGGTTGGCCCCCGGGCCGGTGCCGGAACCGGCCAGGGCACCCCCTAGCGTCAGCACGACGCAGCGGGTCTTCGTGCCACCCGCGTCGATACCGACCACGTAAGGACCGGCCAAATGGGTCAACACATGGCGACCGTAGCCTTTTCTACCGTTGACGTGACATCCTGTGCGTAAGAAAATTTCCTCCATGAGGAAACCCATCGGCCCTGAACAGGGCCCCGAGCGGGGGATCACGGGGGAGCCCGGCGCACCGCCGGAGACGGCGGCGCCGGGCAGGGACGCCACGCCGCTGAGCACGGTCGTGCGGGTCCGCTCCCTGCTGCCCTCGCTGCCCCCCGCCGAGCGAAGAGTGGCGCAACGCGTCATCGACGACCCCGAAGGGGTCGCCAACTCCACCATCACCGAACTGGCCCAGGCCTGCGGCACGTCCGAGACCACCGTCATCAGGTTCTGCCGCGCGATCGGGTTCCACGGTTACCCGGAGCTGCGGCTGACCCTCGCCACCGAGGCCGGGCGCGCGCAGAGCGCCAGCGGCGGACGGGTGATCGGCAGCGACATCAGCCCCGACGACTCCCTCGAGCAGATCGTGGAGAAGGTCACGTTCGCCGACGCCCGCGCCGTCGAGGAGACCGCCTCCCAGCTCGACATCAAGATGCTCGAACAGGTCGTGGACGCGGTCGTCGCCGCCGACCGGGTCGACGTCTACGGCGTCGGCGCCAGCGCGTTCGTCGCGGCCGACTTCCAGCAGAAGCTGCACCGCATCGGCCGCGTCTGCTCCGCCTGGGCGGACGCGCACATCATGCTGACCAGCGCCGCCGTCCTCGGCAACGGCGACGTGGCGATCGGCATCTCGCACACCGGCGCGACGGTGGAGACCATCGACGCGCTGGAGGTCGCGAAGACCCGGGGCGCCCGCACCGTGGCGCTCACCAACTTCCCGAAGTCCCCGATAGCGGAGGTGGCCGACCTCATCCTGACGACGGCCGCACGGGAGACGACCTTCCGCTCCGGCGCCACCGCCAGCCGGCTGGCGCAGCTCACGGTGGTCGACTGCGTCTTCGTCGGAGTGGCGCAGCGCACCTACGGGCCGACCCGCAAGGCCCTGGAAGCCACGTTCGAGGCGGTCCGCGGACGGACCGTGCGACCCGACCGGAGGCGTCGGTGATCGATTGCGAGCTCCCCACCGAGGGCCGGAACCCCCGCACCCTCGACGTCGACACGCTGCCGACCATGGAGGTGCTGCGCCTGATCAACTCCGAGGACGCGACCGTGCCGACGGTCGTCGCCTCCGTCCTGCCCGAGGTCGCCCGGCTGGTGGACCTCGCGGTCGAGTCGCTGCGCGCGGGGGGCCGCGTGCACTACTTCGGCGCCGGCACGTCCGGCCGGCTCGCGGTGATCGACGCCGCCGAGCTGCCCCCGACGTTCGGCATCTGGGGCCGGGTGGTCGCGCACCACGCCGGCGGGCCGGGCGCCCTGTCGCAGGCGGTCTCCGACGTCGAGGACGACGCCGACCTCGGCCGCCGGGACGCCCGCGACGTCCGGCCCGGTGACATCGCCGTCGGCATCGCGGCCAGCGGCCGCACCCCGTACGTGGTGGGGGCGCTGCGCGCCGCCGCCGCGGTCGGGGCGCGGACGGCGCTGATCAGCTGCAACCCGCACACCCCGTACGGGGACGAGGTGGAGGTGCACATCGGGCTCGCCACCGGGCCCGAGGTGATCAGCGGGTCCACCCGGATGAAGGCGGGCACGGCCACCAAGCTCGTGCTCAACTCCTTCTCCACCACGCTGATGATCAGGATGGGCCGCACCTACTCCAACCTGATGATCAGCGTGAACGCGCTGAACTCCAAGCTGCGCGCGCGGCTGGTGCGCATCCTCACCGAGGCGACCGGGATGGACGCCCGCACCTGCGAGAACGCGCTCAACGAAGCCGGGGGCAACACCCGCGTCGCGCTGGTCTCGCTGCTCGGCGAGGTCCCCGCGGCGCGGGCGACGACGGTGCTGGAGGAGGCGGACGGCGGCGTCCGCGAGGCCCTCCAGCGGCTGAGGTCCGCCTGAGCGGGCCTTACAGGTGACAGGGGACCGGTGCGGCGACGGCGGAGGGCCGGGCGCACCGGGAGGGACGGACCGGCGGGGGAGACGCCGGCCGAACAGGGGGGTCCGCGCCGTGCGAGCCGCGGCCGCGGTCGAGCACCCATGGCGGATCAGCTCTCGTAGCGGCGCAGTTCCTGCCGGGCGACGGTGCGCACGTGCACCTCGTCCGGACCGTCGAAGATCCGCATGGCGCGGACCCACGCGTACATCGCCGCGAGCGGCGTGTCGTCGGAGACCCCGGCGCCGCCGTGCACCTGGATCGCCCGGTCGAGCACCTCGTGGGCGATGCGGGGCACCACCACCTTGATCGCGGCGATCTCGGTGCGGGCGCCCTTGGCCCCGTGCCGGTCGATCAGCCAGGCGGTCTTCAGGGTGAGCAGCCGGGCCTGCTCGATGGCCATCCGCGATTCGGCGATCTGCTCGCGCACCACCCCCTGCTTCGCGAGCGGACCGCCGAACGCGACCCGCTCCACGGCGCGGCGGCACATCAGCTCCAGCGCCCGCTCCGCCATGCCGAGCGCCCGCATGGCGTGGTGGATGCGGCCCGGCCCGAGCCGCGCCTGCGCGATCATGAAGCCGTCGCCCTCGCCCGCGATCAGGTTCGACACCGGCACCCGGACGTCCTCGAACACGATCTCGGAGTGGCCGTGCTGGTCCTGGTAGCCGAACACCGGCAGGTGCCGGACGATCGTCAGCCCGGGGGTGTCGCGGGGCACCAGCACCTGCGACTGCTGCCGGTGGACCGGCCCGTCCGGGTCGGTCTTGCCCATCACGATGAAGATCTTGCAGCGCTCGTCGGCGGCGCCGGTGATGAACCACTTCCGGCCGTTGATCACGTACTCGTCGCCGTCCCGGACGATCGAGGTCTCGATGTTGGTGGCGTCCGAGCTCGCCACCTCCGGCTCGGTCATCGCGAACGCGGACCGGATCTCGCCGTTCAGCAGCGGCTCCAGCCACCGCCGCTTCTGCTCGTCCGTGCCGAACATGTGGAGGACTTCCATGTTCCCGGTGTCGGGCGCGGCGCAGTTGACCGCCTCCGGCGCGAGGTCGGGGGACCGGCCGGTCAGCTCCGCGAGCGTCGCGTACTCCAGGTTCGTCAGCCCGGACACGTCCGGCAGGAACAGGTTCCACAGCCCGCGCCCGCGCGCCTCGGCCTTCAGCTCCTCGACGACGGGCGGCAGCGCGTGCGGGTCGTTCTCCGCGCGCCACGCCGCGTACACCGGCTCGGCCGGGTAGACGAACTCGTCCATGAACTCCTGGAGGCGGTCCTGGTACTCGCGTGCCTTCGGGCTGAGTTCGAAGTCCATGCGCGCATTCTGGCAGAACGCGATTCGGTCGAGACGTCCGGGATCGCCTACCATCGGGGCGTGCCCTCAGAACGACCCGTGAAAGCCGTCATCACCGACTGGGGCGGCGTCCTCACCTCCCCGCTCGCCGACGCCGTCGCCCGCTGGATCGACGCCGACCGCATCGACGCCGGCCACTACAAGAACGTCATGCGCGCCTGGGTGAAGCAGGCGTACGACGGCGGCGGGACCAACCCGATCCACGGGCTGGAGGACGGCTCGCTCCCGGTGGCCGAGTTCGAGCGGCGGCTCGCCGCCGAGCTGCTCACCGTGGACGGCGGCCCCGTCGAGGCGCCGGGCCTCATCGCCCGCATGTTCGCCGCGTTCAGCCCCGTCGAGCCGATGTACGACGCGCTCCGCGCGGCCCGCGCCGCCGGGACCCGCACCGCGCTGCTGTCCAACTCCTGGGGCAACGAGTACCCGCACGACCTGTTCGCCGACCTGTTCGACGCGGTCGTGATCTCCGCCGAGGTCGGCATGCGCAAGCCGGACGAGCGGATCTTCCGGCACGCCCTCGACCTGCTCGGCCTGGACGCCGCCGACTGCGTCTTCATCGACGACATCGAGCACAACATCCGCGCCGCCGAGGCGCTCGGGATCCGCGGCATCCTGCACACCGACCCCGACACCACCATCGCCGAACTGCGCGGCATGGAGCTGCTGCCCTGACCGTCTGGCAGACTGCTGCCGTCATGCGCGTCTATCTGCCGTCCACGCTCACGCTCCTCGCCGGCGTCCACGCCGCGCGGGAGATCGGCCCCGCGCCGCTCGCCGCCCACGCCGTCACGCCCGCGCTCCGGGAGTGGTACGCGAGCGGCGACCTGGAGGAGCTGGAGTACGCGGCGATGACCGCCGCCGCCCGCGCCTCCCTGCGGCTGCTCGCCGCCGACCCGTCCGCACCGCGCCGCCGGGTCGTCCTGGCCGCCGAGGTCCCCGACGCCGCCGTCACCTGGCCGCGCGGCGACGCCGCCCCCGCCAACGGCGACCGCGCCCTGGTGGAGGTCTCCGCGGCCGTCCCGTGGAAGAAGATCGCCTCCGGCCATGTGGACGACCCCGGCGCCGCCGCCGACATCGCCGCCGCCGCCGAGGCCCTCCCGGCCGCCGACGCCGGCGACGACGACGCCCTCTTCACCGTCGACGGAGCCGAGGGCCACGAACTCCTCTGGTTCGCCACCCAGGAACTCCAGCACCTGCTGGACTGACCGGCGGCGGGCGGTACTCGGCCGTCCGGGCGGGTAGGTCCCGGCACATCGACACTGCCGTCGGAGTGCAGGGAGCCTGAGATGGACGCCGTCACCACCGTGCCCGTACCGGCGAACGAGCCGGTGAAGGGATACGCGCCGGGCAGCCCGGAGCGCACCGCGCTGGAGGCCCGGATCAAGGAGCTCGGCGGGACGCAGACCGAGCTGACGATGACGATCGCCGGTGAGCACCGCATGGGCGCGGGCACCCCGATCGACGTCGTGGAGCCGCACAACCGCGCGCACGTCCTCGGCCGGATGGGGGACGCCACCGAGGCCGACGTGACCGAGGCCGTCGTCGCGGCGCACGAGGCCGCGCCCGGCTGGCGGGCCATGGCCTTCGAGGACCGCGCCGCGATCTTCCTGCGCGCCGCCGAGCTGCTCGCCGGCCCGTGGCGCGCCACGGTGAACGCCGCGACGGTGCTCGGCCAGTCCAAGTCGGTGCAGCAGGCGGAGATCGACGCCGCCTGCGAACTGATCGACTTCTGGCGGTTCAACGTCGGGTACGCGCAGCAGATCCACGAGCAGCAGCCGCTGTCGCCGCCCGGCGTGTGGAACCGGCTGGAGTACCGGCCGCTGGAGGGGTTCGTCCTCGCCATCACCCCGTTCAACTTCACCGCGATCGCCGGGAACCTGCCGACGTCCGCGGCGCTGATGGGCAACGTCGTGGTGTGGAAGCCGTCCCCGACCCAGCAGCTCGCCGCGCACTTCACGATGCGGCTGCTGGAGGCCGCGGGCCTCCCGCCCGGCGCCATCAACATGGTCACCGGCAACGGCCGCGCCGTCTCCAACGTCGCGCTGCGCCACCCCGACCTCGCCGGCCTGCACTTCACCGGCTCCGTCGCGACCTTCCAGAACCTCTGGCGGACGATCGGCGAGAACATCGCCGGCTACAAGGGCTACCCGCGGATCGTCGGCGAGACCGGCGGCAAGGACTTCGTGATCGCGCACCCGTCCGCCGACCCGGCCGTCCTCAAGACCGCCCTCGTCCGCGGCGCGTTCGAGTACCAGGGCCAGAAGTGCTCCGCCGCGTCGCGCGCCTACATCCCGCGCTCCGTCTGGGACCGGATGCGGGACGACTTCCTCGCCGAGACCGCGTCCCTCACCATGGGCAACGTCGCCGAGGACCTGTCGACGTTCATGGGCGCCGTCATCGACGACCGCGCGTTCGCCAAGCACCGCGCCGCCATCGACCGCGCGCGCGGCATCGACACCATGAAGATTCTCGTCGGCGGCGAGGTGGACGACTCGCGCGGCTACTTCGTCCGCCCGACGGTCCTGGAGTCGTCCGACCCGACCGACGAGATCTTCACCCGCGAGTACTTCGGCCCGATCCTCGGCGTGCACGTCTACGACGACGGCGACTACGACACCGTCCTCACTCAGATGGAGGGCGTCTCGGAGTACGGCCTCACCGGCGCCGTCATCGCCGAGGACCGCGCCGCCGTCGCCGAGGCCACCGACAGGCTGCGCTTCGCCGCCGGGAACTTCTACATCAACGACAAGCCGACCGGCTCGATCGTCGGCCAGCAGCCGTTCGGCGGCGCCCGCGCGTCCGGCACCAACGACAAGGCCGGCTCCGTCTTCAACCTCACCCGCTGGACGAGCGTCCGCTCGATCAAGGAGACGTTCGTCCCGCCGACCGACTACCGCTACCCCCACATGGGCCCCTGACAGGGCGGTTGCGGTCGGGGGCGGGAGACCGGACGATAAGGTCGCTGACCGTGGCGGGCACCGGCTCCGGCGCCCGCCGGTGCTCCTCCGACCGCGCATGGGAACGGGATGTCGACGCTGAACCGTCTGGTGCTGTGGAACATCGATCACACGCTGGTCGACGTCGGGCGGGTCACCCGGGACGCCTACGCCGAGGCGTTCCAGCGGACCATCGGGCGGCCGCTGGTCCGGCTCGCCCCCACCCCCGGCCGCACCGAGTCCGAGATCATCTTCGAGACGCTCGCGTTCAACGACGTCGTCACCACCGACGACCACCTGCCCGCCTTCTTCGACGCGCTCGCCGAGGCGTTCGCGTCCCGCCGCGCCGACCTGCGCGCCCACGGGCGGGTGCTCGCCGGGGCCGCGGAGGCCGTCGAGGCGCTCGCGCACGTCCCCGGCGTCGTCCAGTCCGTGCTGACCGGCTCGATCCAGCCGAACGCCATGCTGAAGGTCACCGAGCTGGGCCTCGCCGGCCGCCTCGACCTCGCCGCGGGCGGCTACGAGAACGGCGTCTACAGCAAGGCCGCCCTGCTCGAACTGGCCCGCACCCGCGCCGGGGAGCGGCACGGCGCCGCCTACCCCGAGGCCGCGACCGTCTACATCGCCGACTCGCCCCGCGACGTCCAGGCCGCGCACATCGCCGGCTCCCCGATCATCGCGGTCGCCAGCGGCAGCGCCACCGAGGCCGAGCTCCGCGCCGCCGGGGCCGACACCGTCCTCGCGACCCTCGCCGACACCGACGCCGTCGTCAACGCCGTCGCCGGCCTGACCCGCCTCTGACACCATGCCGATCCGTTCCCTTCCCCCGGCGTGACCCCGTACCGGCAGTGTCGGGGGCGGCGGAGGCGGGCGGAACTGGAATGCGGTCCTGTGGAAAACCGGGCCCTGTGGAAAACCGGGTCGTGTGGACGGTGAGGATGTCCCGGCTGCGTCCGGTGTGGGCGGCCGGGGTTGCTCGCGGACGGGGTTTCGCCTGGGATGTGGCGGGGCGTCGAGCGCGTAGCGGCGGGGTGATCGGGCAGGTTGCGCCGTGTGCGGGGGCGGGCCGATATTGGGATGGCCGCGCGGCGTGGCGCGGCGGGGAGGGAGAGAGATGGCCGGTGAGGTATCCGAGGGTTCGGCGCTGTGGGAGCCGTCGGAGGAGGTCGTCGCGAACGCGCGGGTGACCCGGTTCATCCACTGGCTGTGGGAGCGGGGCGTCCGCACCGAGTCCTACGACGAGCTCTGGCGCTGGTCGGTCACCGAGGTCGACGCCTTCTGGGACGCGATCTGGTCGTACTTCGACGTCGTCGGCGAGCGCGGCGACGGCCCCGTCCGCTCGGGCGGGCCGATGCCGGTGGACGGCCTGAAGTGGTTCCCCGGCGCGACCCTCAACTACGCGGCGAACGCGCTGCGGCGCGCGGACGAGACCCCCGACGAGACCGCGGTGATCTTCCGGTCGGAGGCGGGCGGGCACCGCGTGCTGACGTACCGGGAGCTGGCGCTGCACGTGGCGGAGGTCCGCGCGGGTTTGGCCGGGCTCGGCGTCGGCAAGGGCGACCGGGTCGCCGCCTACGTCCCGAACATCCCCGAGGCGCTGGTCTGCTTCCTCGCGACGGCGTCGCTCGGCGCGATCTGGTCGTCGTGCTCGCCCGACTTCGGGTCGTCCTCGGTCATCGACCGGTTCGCGCAGATCGAGCCGAAGGTCCTGATCGCCGTGGACGGCTACGCCTACAACGGCAAGCGCTTCGACCGGCGGGAGACCGTCGGCGAGATCGAGGCCGCGCTGCCGAGCCTGGCCGCCACCGTCCTGATCCCCTACCTCGACCCCGCCGCGACCCCCGAGGGCCTGCGGGTCGGCATGCACTACGGCGAGCTGCCGCGCGCCGACTGCGACACACTGGAGTTCGAGGACGTCCCGTTCGACCACCCGCTGTGGGTCGTGTACTCGTCCGGCACGACGGGGCTGCCGAAGCCCATCGTGCACGGGCACGGCGGCGTGGTGCTCGAACACCTCAAGGCCCTGTCGTTCCACCAGGACCTCGGCCCCGACGACGTGTTCTTCTGGTTCACCACCACCGGCTGGATGATGTGGAACTACCTCATCGGCGGCCTGCTGGTGGGCTCCACCATCGTCATGTACGACGGCGCCCCGCTCGACCTGTGGTCGCTGGCCGCCGACAGCGGCGTCACCTACCTGGGCGTCGGCGCGCCGTACATCACGGCGTCCGCCAAGGAGGGCCGCCGCCCCGGCGAGGACCACGACCTGTCCGGCCTGCGCGGCATCGGCTCCACCGGCTCCCCGCTGCCGCCCGAGGGGTTCGCCTGGGTGTACGACGCGGTCGGCGCGGACCTGCTGCTCGGCTCGTTCTCCGGCGGCACCGACCTGTGCACCGGCTTCGTCGGCCCGTCGCCGCTGCTGCCGCTGCGCGCCGGCGTCATCCAGTGCCGCGGCCTCGGCGCCAAGGTCGAGGCGTTCGCCGAGGACGGCAAGCCCGTCATCGACGAGGTCGGCGAGCTGGTCATCACCGAGCCGATGCCGTCCATGCCGGTGTTCTTCTGGAACGACGAGCACGGCGACCGGTACCGCGACTCCTATTTCGACATGTACCCGGGCGTGTGGCGGCACGGCGACTGGATCAAGGTCCTGCCGGACGGCGGCTGCGTCATCTACGGCCGCTCCGACTCCACCCTCAACCGCGGCGGCGTCCGCATGGGCACCTCCGACTTCTACCGCGTCGTCGAGGCGTTCGAGGAGATCACCGACAGCCTCGTCATCGACACCGGCCGCCTCGGCCAGGAGGGCCGGCTGCTCCTGTACGTCCAGCTCGCCGAGGGCGCGTCCCTCACCGACGAGCTGGTGCGGAACCTGCGCCGGGAGATCCGGTCGTCGCTGTCGCCCCGGCACGTCCCGGACGAGATCACCGCCGTGCCCGGCATCCCGCGCACGCTGTCGGGCAAGAAGCTGGAGGTCCCCGTCCGCAAGATCCTCCAGGGCACCCCGGTCGACAAGGCCGCCAACCGCGACTCCATGGCCAACCCGGAGGTGCTCACCCACTTCACTCCGTAGGCGGCGGCCGGCGGCGTCGCCGGGGCGGAGACCGCCCCGCGCGGGAGATCAGCGGGTGCGGGAGGCGGCGTAGGCGAGGATGTCGCGGCGGCGGTAGAGGCGGCGGACACGGCCGCCGCGCAGCGGCTCCACCTGCGCCGGTTCGGGCCAGCCGGCGGGCGGCCGCTTGGCGTAGACGGTGACGCTCGTCTGGGCGAGGCCGAGGATGCGGGCCGCGTCCGCCAGCGTCACGAGATCGTCGGGGTCCTCGTCGGCGGGACGGTCGCCGAGGGCGCGGTACCAGGACGTCCAGGCGGCCTCGTCCCAGTACATCGCCTTGCCGGAGCGGTGCGCGACGTCCGGATGGCCGTTGGACGCGCGGTCGGCCCAGAGCTGCTTGAGGCGGTGGCGGCTGACGCCGTGCCGCGCGGCCAGCTCGTCGCGCGTCGCCAGGCCCGGCGCGACGTCCTTGGTGCAGTGCGCGGCGTACCAGCGGTCCCAGTCGGCGGCGTCCCAGGCGAGCTGGGAGCCGACCGTCCCGACCGGCTCGGGATGGCCGTTGGACGCGCGCTCGCGGTGCCATTTCTCCAGCGTGCTGCGCCCGAGCCCGTACTCGGCCATGAGTTCGGCGCGCGTATGGACACGGCGCCCGTCGAGCATTGCCATGCCACCAGTGTCCCCGGTGTGACATCGTGCTCGTCGGTATCGCTGTGTGAACAGACGCCATTAAGGTGGGTACCCGCCGGATCGGGTCAACTTCCCTCGGGGTTCGGGCGTCACACAGTCGGAGGGGTGATCCGGGCCGGGAGCACGGCCCGTCGATCCAGAGAGGGACGGTTCCACGCATGGAGATTGGGGCGCTGCGGTCCGGTGATCCGGATCGGCTGGGGTCGTACGCCCTGATCGGCCGGGTGGGCGAGGGCGGACAGGGCACGGTGTTCCTCGGCGCCGCCGAGGACGGCCGGCAGGTCGCGATCAAGCTGCTGCACGCCGAGCTGACGTCCGACGACAAGGCGCGCGCCCGGTTCCTGCGCGAGCTGGACGTCGCCAAGCAGGTCGCGCCGTTCTGCACCGCGCAGGTGATCGACGCGGACGCGACCGGCGACCGGCCCTACATCGTCAGCGAGTACGTGCGCGGCCCGTCGCTGAACCAGCAGGTCCTGGACGAGGGCCCGCTGCGCGGCGCCGCGCTGGACCGGCTCGCCGTCGGCACCGCGACGGCGCTCGCCGCGATCCACCAGGCGAAGATCGTGCACCGCGACTTCAAGCCGCACAACGTGCTGATCGGCCCGGACGGCCCGCGCGTCATCGACTTCGGCGTCGCCCGCGCGATCAGCGGCGCCACCACGCTGACCAGCCGGGTGATCGGCACGCCGTCCTACATGGCGCCCGAGCAGATCAGCGGCGACGACGTCGGCACGCCCGCGGACGTGTTCTGCTGGGCCGCGACGCTGGTGTTCGCCGCGACCGGGGAGCCCCCCTTCGGGCAGGACACCATCCCCGCCGTGATCAACCGGATCCTGCACGAGGAGCCCGACCTCGGCGGCCTCGACGGCCCCCTGGGCGACCTGGTCCTCGACTGCCTGGAGAAGGACCCCGAGCTGCGCCCCGGCGCCCGGCAGGTGCTGATGCGGCTGCTCGGGCACGACGAGGCCGCCAGCACGGGACGCCCCGCGCCCCGGACCGGCGGCACCGACGAGACCGCGATGCTCGCGGCCGGGTCGGTGCGGGCCGCCGAGGCCGGCGACGAGGACTTCGAGCCCCTCCCGGCCGCCGCCGCGGAGCACGAGCCCGTGGAGACCGTCGCCGCCTTCCACGACGCCGACGCCCCGAAGGGCACCGATCCGGGCGTCGAAGAGTACGGCCTGCCGCCCACCCCCGCCGGATGGGCCGCCGACAACACGCTGCCCCCCGAACTCGTCACGGTCGGCGAGCCCGGCGGAGCCGACGGGCGTGACGGACGCGACGGACGCGGCGGGGTGCGGTACGCGCTCGCCGGTTCCGGACGCTCCGCCCTGCTGGCCGGCGCCGCGGCGCTGTTCGTCGCGATCGTGGTGGTCTCGTCCGTGCTGATGCTCGGCTCCGGCGACAAGGGCAAGGCCGGCCAGAAGGTCAGCGACCCGAGCGCCCCGCCCGCGTCGACCGACGTCCTGCCGAGCTCGGCGCCGCCGTCGCGGCAGCGGCCCGTCCAGCAGTCGACCTCGCCGTCCTACACGCCGTCCCCGACCGGCAGCGAGACGCCGAGCGACAGCCCGGCGCCGACCGATACGCCGACGACGTCCATCACCCCGACCCAGCCGACGCCCACGAAGTCGACGACGAAGCCGACCCCGACGCAGTCCAGCACCCCGCCGGAGACGCCGCCGGAGACGCCGCCCGAGACGCCCCCGGGCGGCGGAGCCGAAGGAAGCGGCGACGCCTGACCTCCCCCTGCTCACCCCCTCGGCATGGGAACCGGCGCGGGGGCGGGCCGGCCTGGGAGGGTGGCGTAGGCCACGTTGACCTTGCCGCGGAGCAGGTCGGCTTTGCGGCGATTCCTGGCTACGCTCGTGCAGTGAGCGGCGCCACAACGAGGTGGCGAAGGGTCTCAAGGGGAGTTGTTGTTGATGGGCGGCATGCTCGATCAAGCGAAGGACGACCTGCTCAGGCGGGCCGCCGAAACGTGCGCGCAGCGTCCGGGGGCGCGCGGCGGTGACGTCGAGGAGGTCTTCGACTACCTTCGGCTCTACTACCGGCAGGTCGACCATGAGGACCTCATGGCCCGCGACCCGGCGGACATCTGCGGCCCGGCGATGGCGCACCGGACGCTCGGCGAGGAGCGCCCGCAGGGGCGCGCGAAGGTGCGCGTCTTCACGCCGACGCTGGAGGAGTACGGCTGGGACCCCGGCCACACCATCGTCCAGGTCGTGACCGACGACATGCCGTTCCTCGTCGACTCGGTGACGATGGAGCTGACCCGGCACCAGCTCACCACGCACCTGATCGTCCACCCGCTGCTCGGCGTGGACCGCGACGTCGCGGGCCACCTGAAGGCGTTCCGCCACAAGCTCGACAGCGACACCGACGTCGACGAGTCGTGGATCCACATCGAGGTGGACCGCACCAGCGACCGCGGCGTCCTCGACACGCTGGAGAAGGACCTGCTGCGCGTCCTGCAGGACGTCCGGGTCGCCTTCGAGGACGAGCCGAAGATGCGCGCCCGCGCCGGCGAGGTCGCCGCCGCGATCCAGGACGCGCGGCCCCCGCTGCCGGACAAGGAGCTCGCCGAAGGCGTCGAGCTGCTCGACTGGCTCGCCGACGGCCACTTCACCTTCCTCGGCTACCGCGACTACACGCTCACCGGCGACGGCACCGCGCTGCGGCCCGAGCCGGGCACCGGGCTCGGCATCCTGCGCAGCGACAAGCGCGAGTCCGACAGCTTCGCGGCGCTGCCGCCCGAGGTCCGCGAGCGGGCCACCGAGAAGCGGCTGCTGATCCTGACGAAGGCGAACTCGCGCTCCACCGTCCACCGGCCCCTGTACCTCGACTACATCGGGGTGAAGAAGTTCGGCGAGTCCGGCGAGGTCGTCGGCGAGCGCCGCTTCCTCGGCCTGTTCACGCACGTCGCCTACAGCGAGTCGATCGGGCACGTGCCCGTCCTCAAGCGCAAGCTGGAGGAGGTGCTGGAGCGCGCCGGGTTCACCGCCGACAGCTACGACGGCCAGGACCTCATCGAGGTGCTGGAGAGCTACCCGCGCGACGAGCTGTTCCAGATCTCCGTCGACGACCTGCTGAAGATCTCCCTCGGCGTGCTGCGGCTGCGCGAGCGCCGCCAGCTGAAGCTGTTCCTCCGCCAGGACCTGTACGGCCGCTTCATGTCGTGCATGGTGTACCTCCCGCGCGACCGCTACACCACCAAGGTGCGGCTGCGCATCCAGGACCTGCTGAAGGAGGCGTTCGACGGCGTCAGCGTCGACTACAGCGCGAACGTGACCGAGTCGCTGCTCGCCCGGCTGCACGTCGTCGTGCGCGGCGAGCGGGGCCGCCCGCTGCCGGTCGTCGACGTCGCCGAGCTGGAGGACCGGCTCGCCAACGCCACCCGCTCCTGGGAGGACGACCTCGCCGACGCCGTCGTCGAGCAGTGCGGCGAGGAGCGCTCCGGCACCCTCGGCCGCGCGTTCGGGGAGGCGTTCCCCGAGGGCTACAAGGCCGACTTCCCCGCCCGCACCGCCGTCGCCGACCTGCGCCGCCTCGACGAGCTCGGCGAGGACGGCGCCACCTCGATCAACCTGTACGAGCCGTACAACGCGCAGCCGGGCGAGCGGCGGCTGAAGATCTACCGGCTGGGCGAGCCGATCTCGCTGTCCCGGGTGCTGCCGCTGCTGCAGAACATGGGCGTCGAGGTGATAGACGAGCGCCCGTACGAGATCCGCACCACCGACGACCGCCGGTTCTGGATCTACGACCTGGGCCTGCGCTACGTCCCGCCCGCGGACGTCCCCGAGGAGGCCATCAAGGACCTCTTCCAGGACGCCTTCACCGCGCTGTGGCGCGGCGACATCGAGAACGACGGGTTCAACGCGCTCGTCCTGCACGTCGGGCTGACCTGGCGCGAGGCGATGATCCTGCGCGCCTACGCGCTGTACCTGCGGCAGACCGGCACGACGTTCTCCAAGCGGTACGTGGAGCAGGTGCTGCTGCGCAACGCCTCCATCACCCGCCTGCTGGTGCGTTTGTGGGAGAGCCGCCTCGACCCGTCCCTGCAGGGCGGCGAGGAGGAGCGCAGCGCCGGCATCACCGAGGAGCTCCAGGGCAAGCTGGACGAGGTCGCCAGCCTCGACGAGGACCGCATCCTCCGCGCCTACCTCGCGCTCGTCCAGGCGACGCTCCGCACGAACCACTACCAGGGCAAGCCGTACCTGGCGATGAAGTTCGACCCGGCGCGCATCCCCGACCTGCCGCAGCCCCGGCCGATGTACGAGGTCTTCGTGTACTCGCCGAAGGTCGAGGGCGTCCACCTGCGGTTCGGGTCGGTGGCGCGCGGCGGCCTCCGCTGGTCCGACCGGCGCGAGGACTTCCGCACCGAGATCCTCGGCCTGGTCAAGGCGCAGGCCGTGAAGAACACCGTCATCGTCCCGGCGGGCGCGAAGGGCGGCTTCGTCGGCAAGCAGCTCCCCGACCCGTCCGTGGACCGCGAAGCCTGGCAGAAGGCCGGCATCGCCTGCTACAAGGACTTCATCTCCGGGCTGCTCGACCTGACCGACAACCTCGTGGACGGCAAGGTCGTCCCGCCGCCGAACGTCGTCCGGCACGACGGCGACGACACCTACATGGTCGTCGCCGCCGACAAGGGCACCGCGACGTTCTCCGACATCGCCAACGGCGTCGCCGCCGAGTACGGGTTCTGGCTCGGCGACGCGTTCGCCTCCGGCGGCTCGGTCGGCTACGACCACAAGGCGATGGGCATCACCGCCCGCGGCGGCTGGGAGTCGGTCAAGTACCACTTCCGCTCGCTCGGCAAGGACGTCCAGAGCGAGGACTTCACCGCCGTCGGCATCGGCGACATGTCCGGGGACGTGTTCGGCAACGGCATGCTCCTGTCGGAGCACACCCGGCTCGTCGCCGCGTTCGACCACCGGCACGTCTTCGTCGACCCCGACCCGGACGCGGCCGCCTCGTTCGCCGAGCGCCGCCGGCTGTTCGAGCTGCCGCGCAGCAGCTGGGCCGACTACGACGCCGCGCTGATCTCCAAGGGCGGCGGCGTCTTCCCCCGCACCGCCAAGTCGATCCAGATCACCCCGCAGATGCGGGCCGCGCTCGGGATCGAGGAGGGCGTGAAGGCGCTCACCCCGTACGAGCTGATCCGGGCCGTCCTGCGGGCCCCGGTCGACCTGCTGTGGAACGGCGGCATCGGCACCTACATCAAGTCGTCCACCGAGAACAACGCCGACGTGGGGGACAAGGCCAACGACCCCGTCCGGGTGGACGGCGCGGAGCTGCGCTGCAAGGTCGTCGGCGAGGGCGGCAACCTCGGCGTCACCCAGCTCGGCCGGATCGAGTTCGCGCTCAACGGCGGCATCATCAACACCGACTTCATCGACAACTCCGCCGGCGTCGACACCTCTGACCACGAGGTCAACATCAAGATCCTGCTCGACCAGGTCGTGCGGGACGGGGAGCTGACCGCCAAGCAGCGCGAGGGCCTGCTCTACGAGATGACCGACGAGGTCGGGCGGCTCGTTTTGCGCGACAACTACGCGCAGAACGTGGTGCTCGCCGCGGCCCGCGCGCAGGCGCCCGCGATGCTGCACGTCCACGCCCGCTACATGCGCAAGCTCGAACGCGACGGGCGGCTGAAGCGGCGCCTTGAGTTCCTGCCGGACGACAAGGCCCTCGTGGAGCGCCGCCAGGCCGGGCTCGGCCTCACCGGCCCCGAGTTCTCCGTCCTGCTCGCCTACGCCAAGCTCGCGCTGGACGCCCAGATCGTCGCGTCCGACCTGCCCGACGACCCCTACCTGGAGTCGTGGCTGGTCGACTACTTCCCGACCCCGCTGCGCGAGCGGTTCCGCCGCTACATGGACCGGCACCCGCTGCGCCGCGAGATCATCACCACCGCCGTCGTGAACGACGTGGTCAACGCCAGCGGCTCCACGTTCGTGTTCCGCATGAACGAGGAGACGGGCGCGTCGGCGTCCGACATCGCCCGCGCCTACCTCGTCGCCCGCGAGGTGTTCGAGATGCCGCGGTTCTGGCGGGACGTGGAGAGCCTCTCCCACCAGGTGCAGGAGTCGACGCAGATAGCGATGCGGCTGGAGGCGCGCAAGCTCACCGAGCGCGCCGCCCGGTGGCTGCTGCACAACCGGCGGCCCCCGTTCGACATCCGGGAGAGCATCGACTTCTTCAGCGGCGGCGCGGCGACGCTCGGCGCGCACGTGTCCAAGCTCCTCGTCGGCCTGGACCTGTCGGCCTTCGAGCAGCGCCGCGACGGCTTCGCCGAACTCGGCGTCCCCGACGACCTGGCCGAGCGCTGCGCCGCGTTCGTCCCCGCCTACTCCACCTTCGACCTGGTCGGCGTCGCGCACGACACGGGCCGCCCGGTGGAGGAGGTCGCCGAGGTCTACTTCGACCTCGCCGACCGGCTGCAGCTGTCCCGGCTCCGCGAGCGCATCATCGCCCTGCCGCGCGACGACAAGTGGCGCACGCTGGCCCGCTCCGCGCTCCGCGACGACCTCTACACGGCCCACGCCGCGCTCACCCGCGACGTCCTCGTCACCAGCGAGCCCGGCGGCCAGCCGGAGGAGCGCATGATCCACTGGGCGGACAAGAACAAGCCGGCCGTCCAGCGCGCGCAGCAGACGCTCAGCGAGATCTGGGAGAGCGACAGCTTCGACCTGGCGACCCTCTCGGTGGCCCTGGGCGCGATCCGCACCCTGGTGACCGCGAGCTCCCTCCCGTCCAGCGAGGCGTAGCACGATGGCGCCCGTCCCACTCCGGGACGGGCGCCATCACCGCGCGGAAACCAACGAAACCGATTCCCCAAGTACACGCCCCTTCCCAGAAGCAGGCGCGTACCCGATGGCCAACCACTGCCACGTAACCGCGACGGACTTCCTCGGCCGCCCACCCAGATAGTCACGAACTTCAACGGGCAGCCCAGCAGCAGTCCCCCCACTCACCACCTGCTCCTGCTGCACCGCATACCAGACGAGCGCCCCACCATCCGTCGTCCGCAACGAGTAAGACGCACCGGGCCCAGGCGTGAACTCCCCAGCCGCCCCGCGCCAATCACCGACACCCTTCACCCGGGCATTCCGCGAATAGGCGTCAGGCACCACACCGCCCTCATCACCACGAGCCAGATACTTCGCATGCGCGCCCGGCAACCCCCGATCACCAACCGCGATCGCGTACCCCTCCGCATCAAAGGCGATCCGCGGCGGCTCCCCACGAAACGTCAGCCAATGCGCCGCCCGCCACCCACCACTACTCCGCACGAAAACCCCAAGAACCTGCTGCTCAACACCCCCAGACCGCTCCAGCGCGGCAACCCCGAACCACTTGGGGGAGCCCCCTAACCGAGGAACATAGAACACCGGATTGACCAGCGAAATCTCCGCAGAAGCGGACAATTTCCCATAGGTCCGAACCCGAGCCTCGACAGGCAAGGCAAGCGCCCCCGTCACGGCCTCCCGCCAGAGCCGCTCATCCCCAGAGGTAATGGCCTTGTTATGCCGCTCCGCCCACCCCCGAAGCACCGTGAGCGCCTCGCCCCCCGACAAAGCCGGTGCACTCACCTCCTCCGAACCACCCCCGCCACCGCCACCCCCACCCCCAGAACACCCACCCAGCCCAACAACCACCGCAACCACCACCGCAGACCCCACCCCGCGCACGCCTCACCCAGCCGGAAATACGAGACAAGCCCCACATATCCGCGCCAGTGTAGAACCCGCCACTATCGGGTCCCGGGCGCGCGGGCCTCAGCCGCCGCCGCAACCGAGCGCGGACGTCAAGGCACACGTCCGTAAGCTCAGGTTGCGACAAGGGCCACGTTGCGATCGCGTGCGAAGCCAGGTTCGAGCGAAGCGAGAACCTGATCGCGCAGCGAGCCGCTAGGCGAGCCGGAGCGATGCAGCGATCGCCGTTTTCCCGTGGAAGGAAGGGCCGCCAAGGCCCGACCGCCGAGGGAAAACAAATGAACACCGCCCGTCGGATGCCGGTGCGGTCCGGCTGCAGCGGTCAGAAGAGCTGGACCGCCCGGCATCCGACGGAGTTCAGGAGCCGTGGGCGAGGACGGCTTTGCGGTACATGCCGTTGACCGTGGCGCGGCCCTTGGGTGGAACGGTGGCCAGGTACTGCACGAGGACGGTGGTGTCCATGCGCGTCCTGGCGGACTTGGCCGGGGCGAGCCCGACAAGATCCCCGCTCACCGACAGCCTGCCCCGTTTCGTGGCGGAGTACGCCTCATTCTGCTTCAGGACATACCAGACGATCGCCCCGCGGTCCTTGGTGCGCAGCGCGTAGATCTTGTACGGCGCGGGGGTGAAGCGGGACGACAGCGTGACGCCGCGTCCGGCGAGGGCTCGTTCGCCCTGTTTGAGCGCCTTGTAGGTCTCGCTGGTGCGCGCCCCGTCCGCGAGGAGGGCGGCGCCGGACGCGTTCGGGCCGTCGGTGAGCAGGGCGGCGTGCGCCTGCGGGAGTTTCGCGGGCGCGACGGCGAGGTGGTCCTGCGTGGCGGGGTCGACCGGGGTGGCGAAGCCCTCCGGGTCGAGGGCGACCTTGGGCAGGGCCGGTTCGGCGATGTAGGGGTCGGCGGCGAGCAGCCACGGCGACCCCGGCTTGTCCTGCGTGAACAGCAGCGCGTGCCGGAGCGTCCGGTCGCCGGTGCCGGTGGTGGTGTCGGCGGCGAACCAGCGCGGGTGGCCGGTGAGGCGCGGGATGTAGAACGCGCTGCTGGTGAAGGCCAGCTTCCCGGGCGGCTTGCGGACGGCGCGCCGGAGTTTCAGCGCCGCGACGTCCATCGACAGCTGCGGGTCGGTCTCGACGGTGTGCAGCGCCTTGGCGCTGAGCCGCTTCCCCGCGCGGTTCAGCCCTTCGGCGAAGGAGGCGAGCACCTGCTCGGCCTGCGCCTTGGTGAGCGCGGGCGTCCCCTTGGCCTTCGCCGCCTCGGCGGGCGAGCCGGAGCCGGAGCAGCCGGCGGTCAGCGCCGTGACGAGCAGGCAGCCGCCCAGCGCGCCGGCGAGTGGATTGATCGGAACATGTGTGCGTGCGGCCATGAGGCCCCCCGAATGGCGACGGTTGATCCGGACCACGCGCCATCTTCGCAGAGTGACCGTGCAGTCACGCTGCGAATGGGGAACTCCGCCTCACCCCGCCTGAGCGGGACGGGATCAGGCCGTCTCCTGCTGGCGCATCCAGCGGATCTCGGCCTCGATGAACTCGTCGAGGTCGCCGTCCAGCACCGCGGAGGGGTTGCCCGCCTCGACGCCGGTGCGCAGGTCCTTGACGATCTGGTACGGGTGCAGCACGTAGTTGCGGATCTGCGTGCCCCAGCTGCTCGTGCCCTCGCCGCGCAGCTCGGACATCTTCTCCGCCTCCTCCTGGCGCTTGCGCTCCAGGAGCTTGGCCTGCAGGACGTTCATGGCCGTGGCCTTGTTCTGCAGCTGGCTGCGCTCGTTCTGGCAGGACACGACGATCCCGGTCGGAAGGTGGGTGATCCGCACCGCCGAGTCGGTGGTGTTGACGCCCTGGCCGCCCGGCCCGGACGACCGGTACACGTCCACGCGCAGGTCGTTCTCGTCGATGTCGACGTGGTCGCTCTGCTCCACGACGGGGACGACGTCCAGGCCGGCGAACGAGGTCTGCCGGCGGCCCTGGTTGTCGAACGGCGAGATCCGCACCAGGCGGTGCGTGCCGTGCTCGCCGCGCAGCGTCCCGTACGCGTAGGGGGCCTTGACCGTGAACGTGGTCGACTTGATCCCGGCCTCTTCGGCGTAGGACGTCTCGTAGACCTCGGTGGGGTAGCCGTGCCGCTCGGCCCAGCGCAGGTACATCCGCTGGAGCTGCTCGGCCCAGTCGGCGGCGTCCACGCCGCCGGCCTGCGCGTTGATGGTGACCAGCGCCTCCCGGGCGTCGTACTCCCCCGACATGAGGGTGCGCACTTCGAGCTGCTGGACGGCCTTGTGCAGCGCCGCGAGCTCCTCGTCGGCCTCCGCGCGGGTGTCGGCGTCGTCCATCTCCTGGGCGAGCTCGTACAGCGTGGCGGCGTCGTCGACCCGCTGCCGCAGGCCCTCGACCCGGCCGAGTTCGCTCTCCAGGTGCGACAGGCGGCGCGTGACCGACTGGGCGCGGTCCTGGTCGCTCCACAGGTCGGGGTCGGCCGACTGCTCGCGCAGCTCGGCGATGTCGCGGCGCATGGCGTCGAGGTCCAGCACCTGCTCGATACTGGACAGTGTCGCGCCGAGCTCCTTGAGCTGCTCTTCCGGTTCGATGCCTGCCACGGTCCGAGCTTATCGCCGTCCCGGTACTGCTTATCGCGTCCCGGTACGGCTCATCGCGCGGCCGCCGCGTCGCCGCTCGCGCGGCGCCGATCGCGTCGCCCGGCGGGCGGCCTGGTCGTAGGGTCAATATCATGTGGATGGCAGAATCACGGGCCGAGGAGGCCGGCCGACGACGGCCGGCCGGGAGTCCGGTCCGGGGGACGGGTCCTTGCACAGCTTCCTGAGGATGATCGCGGCCGCGGTGCCGCTCGTCCTGGCGCTCGCGGTCGCGGGCTGCGCGGAGGAGAAGGCGGTCGCGCGGCCCGAGCCGAGCGTGCCCGAGACGGTCCCGCCCGCCCCGGTCCCGCTGACCCCGCAGGTCGCCGAGCGGGCGTTCCGCACCTATGTCACCGACGAGGACGTGGCCCGCGCCGCCGGCGACGAGCGGCTCGCGCTGACGTGGACGTCCGACGGCCAGTCCCAGCTCACCGCGGCCGAGTTCCGCAAGGCCGCCTACGACGGCGACGCGGTGCGGCGCTTCGTCTACGGCAAGCCCAGGCTGTACGTGCCGAAGCTGAAGGACGGCGCCTACCCGCAGTGGTTCCTGGTGTCGGTCGACCGGTCCGTCCTGGGGGAGTCCAAGAGCAAGAGCAGGCGCAGGGTGCTGATGGCGTTCATCCTGCGCGGGCCGTCCGACCACTGGAAGCTCACGCTCGCGGCCCCGCTGCAGAAGAAGGCCAAGGAGCCGAAGGTCGCGATCGACAAGGACGGCTACGCGGAGGCGCTGGGCAGCGATGACGAGTCGCTGCTGATCCGTCCCCGCGACGTCGGCGGGATCCAGGCGACGATCGCCGCGGAGGGCGGCGGCAGCGTCGCCGCGAAGGTGATGGCCTCCAACGCCGTGACGACCGGGTTCTACAAGGACGCGAGGCGCGCCAAGAAGAAGGCCAAGAAGGACGACCTGACGCTCCAGATCGTCTACACCGCGACGCCGTTCCCCTACTTCGGGCTGCGGGCGAAGAACGGCGGCGGGCTGGTCGTGTACTCGCTGTTCCGCAACACGTCGCTGGTCGCCGAGAAGCCGGGCGCCCCCAAGCCGGAGATCCCTGAGGACGCCGAGCACCTGCTGGACGGGACGGTCGAGGGCAACGAGGTCGACACCACCTCGACGCTGCACTTCGCCGCCTTCGACCCGCCCAAGGCGAAGAAGAAGGACGATCCGCAGCCGAAGGCGCACATGGTCGCCGACGACGGAGCTGTGACGAAGGCCGCAACCCCGCCGCTCAAGAAGCCGTAGCCGAGGCCCCGACCGGGGCGGGGCCTAGCCGTAGACGCGCTGCAGGACGAGGGCGGCGAACAGCAGGCCGACCAGGATCGCCAGGACGAGCGCGGGCGGCAGGGACGGCCCGTGCCGGTGGAGTTCCGACCGGGCCTCCCGGCAGGTCGGGCAGCGCCCTTCCACCACCGGGTTCGAGCACCGAGCGCAGATGAGATGGTCGCAGCTCATGTCGTGGCCCCAATCTCCGGGATCGGTACGGGTCCGTGCAGGCGAAGCGTCCGCTTCTTCAGTGTCCGTCCACTTATTAGGTATCTTTCGCCATCATCCAGCGTAGCCGGACTGTAGGGTCGTTCCCGCAAGTCCGGGAGCTCGATGGTAGGAAACGGCCGGACGTCGGGAGACGGTTCACATGGCACTGATCGGACGGAACGCACCGATCGGATGGAGTGACGCCCCCGGATGCCCGTACCGTGCGGAGTGGGCCGAGGTAGTTCCCCGTCCCCTCTACACTGCTCGAAGGCTCCGCGTCCCACCCGGTCGTGAAGCCGGGCGGCGCAGGCAAGTGCTCACGGACGCGTCCGTGGCCGCGGGCCGGGCCGCTCCCCAACCCCTACAGCGAACCGCCGTGATGCAGCCGTGATCCATTTCGACAACGTCACCAAGGTCTACCCGAGCCAGAACCGGCCCGCCCTGCAGCATGTGAACGTCGCCATCGAGAAGGGCGAGTTCCTGTTCCTGGTGGGTCCGTCCGGCTCCGGCAAGTCGACCTTCCTGCGCCTCATCCTGAAGGAGGAGCGTCCTTCCCAGGGTCACGTGCACGTGGCGGGCAAGGACCTGAGCCGGCTGAGCAACTGGAAGGTGCCGCACCTGCGCCGCAGGATCGGCTGCGTCTTCCAGGACTTCCGCCTCCTGCCCAACAAGAACGTCTTCGAGAACGTCGCGTTCGCCCTCGAGGTGATCGGCAAGCCGCGGCGCTTCATCGGCAAGGTCGTCCCCGAGGTGATCGACCTCGTCGGCCTGGAGGGCAAGGCCCACCGGATGCCGGACGAGCTGTCCGGCGGCGAGCAGCAGCGCGTCGCCATCGCGCGGGCGTTCGTCAACCGGCCGATGATCCTGCTGGCGGACGAGCCCACGGGGAACATCGACCCCGCCACCTCGATCGGCATCATGAAGGTGCTGGACCGCATCAACCGGACCGGCACCACCGTCGTCATGGCCACCCACGATGCCGCTATCGTCGACGCGTTCCGCAAGCGCGTCGTCGAGCTGGAGGACGGCAGGGTCGTCCGCGACCAGTCGCGCGGCGTGTACGGCCAGGCGTACTGACCATCTGAACCAACGATTCCCGCCGGGGCGTACGACAGCCCGAAGGCGGGGACCGCCCGCTTCGGGCCGCGTTCCCTCATGGCGACGTCCCGGGCGCCCGGGCGGACCAAAGGCGATCAAGGACAGCGAGGCATGCGCGTACAGTTCGTTCTCCAGGAGATCTGGATCGGTCTCCGCCGGAACATGACGATGACGATCTCCCTCGTCATCACCGTCGCCATCGCCATGGCGCTCTTCGGCACCGGGCTGCTCCTGCGTCAGCAGGTCGACGCGTCCAAGAGCTACTGGTACGACAAGATCGAGGTCTCGATCTTCCTGTGCGCCAAGACGAGCTCCAACCCCAGCTGCCAGAAGCAGGACGTCACCGACCAGCAGCGCCAGACGCTCAAGGGCAGCCTGGAGAAGATGCCGCAGGTCTCCGCCGTCGAGTACGAGAACAAGCAGCAGGCGTACGAGCGGTTCAAGGACCGCTTCGCCGGGTCGCCCGGGTTCGTCGAGAGCACCCGTGAGGGCGACATCCCCGACTCGTTCCGGGTCAAGCTGAAGAACCCGGAGGAGTACAAGGCGGTCGCGCAGGCGATGCTCGGCCAGCCCGGCGTCGACACGGTCATCAACGAGCAGGAGATCCTGAAGCGGTTCTTCCGGATCCTGAACGGCCTGCAGGTGGCCGCGCTGACGATCGCGCTGATCCAGGTGATCGCGGCGGTGATGCTGGTCGGCAACACCGTCCGGCTGTCGGCGTTCAACCGGCGCCGCGAGACCGGCATCATGCGGCTGGTCGGCGCGTCCAACACCTACATCCAGATGCCGTTCATCCTGGAGGGCGCGATCGCCGGCCTGATCGGCGGCGTGTTCGCCTCGATCCTGCTGGTCTTCAGCAAGAAACTGCTGATCGACAGACTCGCCGGGCAGGTGCAGCTCGTCAGCCAGCTCGGCTGGAGCCAGGTGATCGCGGTCATCGTGGTGTCGATCTGCTTCGGTGTCCTGCTCTGTGCCGTGGCGTCGTTCCTGACGCTGCGCCGGTACCTGCGGATCTGATATGCCGTCCGGATCCGGGGGAAGTGCCGGATCCGGGCCGTCCGGCCGCCCTAGACTTGCCGCATGTCTCGGTCCGCGCCGTTTCTGAGGAGGCGGCCAGGCCACGTGCTGCGCGGCATGGCCGTCGCGGCGGCGATCGTCTGCGCCTACGGCGCCGGAGTCGTGAGCGGCTCCGGCGCGGACCGGCACGCGGCCGTCGCGGGCGGCGGCTCCGTGCTGGACGAGGCCGCCACGAAGATCGGCCGCCGCGCGGCGGAGCCGGTCGGGCGCGGCGAGCTCGACCGCGCCGCCATCGAGGGCATGCTGCGCGGCCTCGGCGACCGGTGGGCGCACTACTACCCGGCCCGCGAGTACGACGACGTCGAGGGCCGGCTGACCGGCCGCTACAGCGGCGTCGGCCTGTGGCTCGGCGGCACGGGCGGCGACGCCGACGGGAACGGCGCCCGCACGGTGGTCGCGAGCGTCCAGCCGGGCACGCCCGCCGCGCGCGCCGGTGTCCGCGCGGGCGACGTCGTCACCGCCGTGGGGAGCACGCCGGTCGACGGCTGGGACATCTCCCGGGTCGCGGAGGCCCTGCGCGGACGTCCGGACGAACCGGTCGAACTAACCGTCGAGCGCGACCGTCGAACCGAACGGTTCCATCTCGTCCGCACACCGGTCCCTGGAGGAAACGTCACCGTGACCGATCTCCCGGACCACGCGCGCCGCATCCGCGTCGGCGCGTTCAGCCGCGGCACGGGCCGCGAGGTCCGGGACGCCGTGACCGGGCGGGCGCCGTCCGGCCGGCCGACCGGCGGGGTGCTGCTCGACCTGCGCGGCAATCCCGGCGGGCTGCTGGACGAGGCGGTCGAGACGGCGTCGGCGTTCCTGGCCGGCGGCCCGGTGGTGACCTACGAGCCGCGCGGCAGGCCCGTCCAGCGGCGCGCGGTCACCGCGCCCGGCGACGCCGACACCCCGCTCGTGGTGCTGGTGGACGCGGGCACCGCGAGCGCCGCGGAGATCGTCGCGGGCTCCCTGCGCGACCGGGACCGCGCGGTGATCGTAGGATCGCGTACATACGGGAAGGGCTCGGTCCAGGAACCGATCGGGCTCGCCGACGGGTCGGTCATCGAGCTGACCGTCGGGCGGTACCGCACCCCGGGCGGCCGTAACCTCGACGGGGTCGGGATCGAACCCGACGTGGCGGTGTCCGCCGACCGCCCGCCGGACGCGGCCGAGCGGCGCGCCCGGACGGTGCTGCACGGCCTGCGCGCGACGATGCCGGGCAAAGACTGACGAGGGCCGGACAAGGACTGATGACGTGGCACGGGACACCGGGCGCAAGAAAGACAAGAAGGACACCGGGCGGAAGATCATCGCCCAGAACAAGCGGGCCCGCTACGACTACCACATAGACGACACGTGGGAGGCGGGCATGGTGCTCATGGGCACCGAGGTGAAGGCGCTGCGCGCCGGCCGGGCCTCCCTGGTGGACGGCTACGCCCACGTCATGGACGGCGAGGTGTGGCTGGAGCACGTCCACATCCCCGAGTACACCCAGGGCACCTGGACCAACCACGCGCCGCGCCGGCGCCGCAAGCTGCTCCTGCACAAGCGCGAGATCCAGAAGATCATCGCCAAGTCGTCCGAACCGGGGTGGACGCTGATCCCGCTCTCCCTGTACTTCAAGGACGGTAAGGCCAAGGTCGAGATCGGGCTGGCCCGTGGTAAGAAGTCCTACGACAAGCGCCAGGCCATCGCCAAGCGGGAAGCCGACCGCGAGATGCAGAAGGCGGCGGCGGCCCGGTTCAGGAGACGGTGAAAGGTGTCGATGAACAGCCAGGACCATCGGAAACGGCGCCGGATACCGCTGCGGCCGATCGCGATGGGGCTGGGCGGCCTGACCGTCTGCGGCGCGCTCGTCGCGACCATGATGCCGGGCGCCCGCGCCGAGCCGTCCGCGATGCCCGCCGTCCGCGACTTCCTGATCGCCTGGCAGGTCGGCAACTACGAGGCCGCCGCCTCCAAGACCGTGGGCGCCGACAAGAAGGAGGTCGAGGAGGCGCTCGGCCGCGTCCGGCAGCAACTCGACGCTGCGTCGCTGCGGCTGTCCCTCGGCACCGAGGTGGAGGACGGCGGCGTCGACCAGATCGTCAAGAAGGGCGACGAGGCCGACGCGCGTTTCACCGTCAAGATCGACCTCGGCGAGAACGGCCAGCCGTGGGAGTACCCGGGGCTGATGCACCTGCGGCGCGTCGACGGCAAGTGGAAGGTCGTCTGGAGCCCGTCCGTCATCAACACCAAGCTGAAGCCGGGGCAGCGGCTCGCCGTGGTGACCGAGGTGCCGAAGCGGGCCCCGATCACCGACACGCGGGGCCGCTCCGTGCTGAGCCAGGTCCGGGCCTACAACTTCGGCGTGTACCCGGGCCAGCTCGCCGATCCGGCGAAGACGCTGGACCTGCTCGCCAAGCAGACCAAGATCGACGGCGGCCGCCGGCTGGACGCCGACCGCCTGCTCGGCCGGGTCCGCTCCGCCCCGCCGCAGACGTTCCTGCCGCTGCTGACCCTCCAGTCCCCGACGCACAACGCGCTCATCAAGCGGCTGGCCGCCATCCCCGGGCTCCAGTACCAGGAGGTCAGGGAGCCGATCGCCGCCGCCTACGCCCCGGAGCTGGTCGGCAGCCTCGGCCCGGCCACCGCCGACCGGCTCCAGCAGGTCGGCGCCCCCTACCAGCCCGGCGACACGATCGGCGTCAGCGGCATCCAGCTGCTCCAGCAGCGCCGCCTCGCCGGCACGCCGACCATCCGCGTCGTCGCGCAGGACGAGTCCGGCAAGAACACCGAGGAGCTGCGGTCCTGGGAGGGCCAGCAGCCCGAGCCGGTCCAGACGACCCTCGACCCGACCTACCAGCGGCGCGCCGACCGCACGCTCCAGGGCCTGCGGTACCCGGCGTCCATGGTCGTGGTGCGGCCGAGCACCGGCGAGGTCCTCGCCGCGGCCAACTATGGGACGAACGGCGAGAACCGCGCGTTCGAGGGGCACTACCCGCCCGGGCTCGCGTTCGGGATCGTGTCCGCCGAGGCCCTGTTCTCCCAGGTCCGGCTCGACCCGTCCGCCGAGACCGCCTGCCCCGGCTCCCTCACCATCGGCGGCAAGACGTTCACGAACAAGGCCCGCGGCGAGACCACCTTCTCCAACGCGTTCGCCGGGTCCTGCAAGACGAGCCTCGCGCAGCTCGGCGGCAAGCTGGACGCGCAGGCCCTCGTCCGGGAGGCCGGCCAGTTCGGCATCGGCAAGGACTGGGGCCTGTCCGTCCCCGCGTTCACCGGCTCCGTGCCCACCCCCGCCAACGAGGGCGAGAAGGCCGCCACCATGGTCGGCGAGGGCAACGTCGAGGTGAGCCCGCTGTCCATGGCCCTCGTCGCCGCCGCCGCGTACACCGGCACCTGGAAGCCGCCGTACGTCCTCCGGGACATCCCGAAGACCGTCCAGGCCCCGCCCGCGCAGAGCCTGCCGCCGGAAGCGATCGCCAGCCTCAAACGCGTCCTCACCCGGACCGCCACCCACGGCAACGCCCGCCACGCCCGCGTCGCCGGAGACGTCACCGGCGTCGCCGCCTACACCGCCTACGAGCGGGGCGGCGAGAAGAAGGGCGTCTCCTGGTTCGTCGGGTCCAGCGGCGACCGCGCCTTCGCGATCGCCGTCGAAGGCCCCGTCAACACCGCGAAGCTCGCCGCCAGGTTCCTCGGCGGCGGCCGCTCCTGAGCCGGCTTTGGCATCTCTTTACGGACGGGACGCAACCATCCCCCCGCCCGCGTGCGTCTTTCCGGGTGACTGAGACTCCGCTTGGGGGGTTGCGGACTCAGTCGCCGTGATGAGACCAGAGCCTCGTCTCGGGGGAGGCTCTGCCGTCCGGACCGGCCCGACCCTGCCGGTCGGCCCCGGTGGGCGCGGCACATCCCGCGCCCACCGGGGCTCACGGCCGTCCGGCCCCGTCCGGCCGGGGAATGGGATTGCCCGCGCACGCGTTACCCTAGTAACGTCATCGTGCGGACGTCCCCCGGGACGCCTGCTTTGACAACTCAACATGGGGGTGACCGGCTTCGACTTCGGTCGTTCGAGCCAGGGGAAGCGGGTCGAGGGTTGCTGTCGTGACCTCGTTAATCCTGTGACAGCAAACCAATAACTGCCAACAAGAAGCAGTCCGAGTTCGCCCTCGCCGCCTGAGCGAGGAGCGAACTCTGTCAGCCCGGTAGCGTCTCCGAACCGGGGTCTGGCATCGTAAGGAGACTCCACCTATCGACCCGGTCGCGGGGCCGGTAGGGAAATTAAACAGCGACTGAGTCCGTCGGCGACACGCCTGCGTGAGCGCCGGGACTGAGAAAGCGATAAGCAGGCTGCGCCCGGAGAAGCCCTGACCCATCACCGAAGGACGCGGGTTCGATTCCCGCCACCTCCACTCGTAATACCAGATACGGCCCGACCGGAATATGGTCGGGCCGTTTCTGTCGCTGGTCGGTTGGGTGGGATCGACGCGCTCGCCACTGTGGTTGCGAAGGTTGTTGCAGGACGCTTGCAGGTGGCTGGGCGCCAGGGGGCTTCCCATCGGGTACTTGATCTGGCGCCAGAGCGCATCGTCTCGTTGAACTGCGGTGTATCGCGGTCAGGTCACAGGTCGGCCGCCTCGCGCGCGGATGGTGTGGAGACGGGCGAGAACGGCCATGAAGCCGGCGATCGGGAGCCAGATGAGCGCGGTGAACTCGGCGTGCTCGAACTCGCCATCGTACGGGAGAAGGGCAGCGGGGACCGGGGAGATCAGTCCGGCCATCAACAGCCCGAACGAGAGCCAGAAGGTCGCGCTCTGGCCCGGCGTCAGGGTGGGGGACGCGCGGCGCCGCGCAACCCGCCAGGCGCACACGATCGCCAGGATCAGGCCGGACGGTAGCAGGATCAGCGTGAGCACGGCGCTCCGCGCGCGCATGTCGGCCGGGACCTGACCGGTCCTCTGGGACGCGTCCCCCTCCGAGATCTCGGTCAGCGTGCCGCGCCAGACGGTGCCGGTGACACGGTCGCCCTTGGCGAGTTCTCCCCAGACCGGGCCGGGGTTGCCGAACGTCGATCTCCACCGGTGGCCGGCCGCGTCCGTCAGGACCGTGTACGGCCTCTTGCCCCGGCCGCGAGGGTCGTCGACTTCCGTCACCGTGAACTCCTGCTTCCACAGGCAGTCGGCAGGCTCGATCGGGACGGCGGGGCAGGGCGTGGCCAACTCGTACGCGCGCAGGTCACGGTCACCGTCGGGCAGGTACGCCACGAGCGCGCCGACGGCGCCCGCCACCATGCCGAGGCCGATGAGGAGGAAGACGATCGCCCCAGCGGTGCTGCGGACAAAGCGTGCCATCAGGGCATATCTGTCCACGGCTACACCACTGCGACGATGGGGTCAGACGGGAACGAGTTCAGCATCACGCCTCATAGTGTTCCAATACGGGGGTCCTGTGGGATCTCCCAATGCGGCAGGGCTGTACGGCGAACCCGACCCGGCCATCCGGGTCGTCCGTGACGTCTTCGACGAGGCGCTCTGGATTCCATCCGCGCCCGTAGACCCTCTACCTGGCTCCGCCCCTCCTCTTCCCTCGCGGCTGAGCTTTGTGCGTTTGACCGGCAGTGCTACCTCGGAGTGCCGCGGCTCCAGACCTGTGCGGTCAGGGCCGCAGCACCGCCCATCAGGGCGACGCCCAGCGGGACGTGGACGGCGGTGTCGCCGTTCTCGCCGAGAGCGAACTGGGCGAGGGTGAGCACGGTCATGATCAGGCCGGTGGCCAGGGGACGCGCCGATCCGCCGCCGCGCCGTACCAGGATCGCGGCGACGACGGTGACGAGGAGGGCCAGGATGACGATGCCGGACGTGGTCCGGTGCGTCTCGCCGCCGTTCTCGGCGCCGTCCAGGAGCAGGCCCGCGGTGATTCCCTGGATGAACATGGCGGTCGCCAGGAAGGCGGCGGCGGCTTTCAGCAGCCCGTAGAAGCGGGGCGGGGCGGATGCGGCCGGTTCGCGAACGGCGTGGGCGGTGGGGGACGGCAACGGTCACTCCTTTGAGAACGTCGGACTCCCCTCGGAAGGGGAGGTGGGCGGCGTAGGTCACGCGTGCGTCCCCCTAAAGACTTCCGCCGCGCGTGGAATGTGACTCGCAGCCGAGAATTCGCCCGTCCGCTGGAGTGAGTGCTGCCGTGGATGTGGGCGCGGTCGACCCTTGCATGTCTAATTCCTCATGCGTAGAATAAAAATTCCCCACGTGAGGAACTGGCTGCCGTGCGAGGAGGCGTGATGGCCGGACGCAGGCCGGGGCCGAGCGACACCCGGGCGCTGATCCTCGGCGCCGCGACGGCGCGCTTCACCTCCCGCGGCTACGAGGCCACGAGCATGCGGCAGATCGCCGCCGACGCGGACGTGGATCCCGCGCTCGTGCGGTACTTCTTCGGCACCAAGGAGAAGCTGTTCGCCGAGATGGCCGCCGCGGTGATCCGTCCCGACCGGGCCGTCTCGATCCTGGCCGCCGGGCCGCGGGCCGAACTCGGCGAGCGGCTCGTCCGCTACTTCCTCGGCCTGCTTGGCGACGTCGACGCGCCGGGCCCGCTGCTCGGGCTGATCCGCTCGGCGGTCACGCTGGAGCGGGCCGCCGCGCTGCTGCGGGAGTTCCTCACCGGCCAGGTGCTCGGCCCGATCGCCGAGCTGGCCGGCGAGGACGAGGCCGAGCTGCGCGCGGCGCTGGCCGCCAGCCAGCTCGTCGGGCTGGCGATCACCCGCTACGCCCTTGGTCTGCCGGCGCTCACCGCCGCCGAGACCGAGCACCTGGTCGCCTGGGTGGCTCCCACCCTGCAGCGCTACTACACGGGCGGCGCTCCGTAACCCGGAACGCGCCCGGCGGGTGGGGCGCGGCGTCCCAGAGAGGTGTGTCATGACCGGACTCCCCAAGACCACCGATGTCCTGATCGCCGGTGCCGGGCCCACCGGACTCTCCCTGGCCGCGACGCTGTGCGCCGCGGGCGTCGAATGCTGCGTGATCGACGGTGTGGAGGAGGGCGGCAACTACTCGCGCGCGGTCGGCACCCTGCCCCGGTCGCTGGAGATGCTGCAGCGGATCCAGGTCGGCGAACGGCTGGCGGAGGCCGGCAACCACGCCGAGCGGATCAGGATCTTCTCCGGCGAACGCGACCGCAACATCGCCACCCTGCGGTTGGACCGGCTGGACACCGCGTTCCCCTACGCCGTCCTCCTGCCGCAGCACACCACCGAGGAGATCATCCTCGCCCGGCTCCGGGAGCTGGGCGGCGGCGTCCACCGGCCCCTGAAGCTGAGCGGCATGGAGCAGGCCGATGACGAGGTCGTCGCGGTGGTGGCGGACGCCGGAGGGGAGGAGCACACCGTCCGCGCGAAGTACCTCGTCGGCGCGGACGGCACGCGCAGCGACGTCCGGAGGATGGCCGGGATCCCCTTCCCCGGGGAGACCTTCCACCAGCGGTTCGTCCTGGCCGACATGGAGCTGGGCGGTGGGTCCCCCGCGGATGAGATCCACCTGTTCTTCGCGCGGCCCGGCGCCGTGATCATGGGGCGGATGCCGGGGAGGCTGCACCGGGTCTGCCTGTCGGTCGACCGGCTGCCCGACGAGATGACCGCCGCTGCCGCGGAGGCGCTGCTGCGGCAGCGCGCCCCGGCACAGCGGGCCGTCCGGGTGCTCCGCGTGGCGCACGACTCCCACACCAGGATCCACCACCGGGTGGCGGAGCGGTTCCGCGTGGGCCGGGTCTTCCTGGCCGGCGACGCCGCCCACGTCAACAGCCCCATCATCGGCCAGGGAATGAACCTGGGCATCCAGGACGGGATCACCCTGGGCGAGGTCCTGGTGAAGGCCATGAACCGGGCGGAGGACGCCCTCGACTCCTATGAACGCGTCCGCCGCCCGATCGCCGAGGACGCCGTCGGCGCCACGCGGCGCCTCAACGCCCTCGCCACCGAGCGCGCTCCGTGGAAGGGCGCCCTGCGGGACATGGTCCTCCCCCTCACCGCGATCCCCTCGGTGAACCGCAAGATGATCTACCGGCTCAGCCGCCTCGTCGACCGCTGACCCCCGCCACTTCGCCGATAAAAGGCGCAGGTGAGGGATGTACACGGCGGCTCGGCTGTTGTTAAGGTCACGTTCCACATGAGCGGAACGCCTGTTCCGCTGGGCGGATCAATTCGACGGACAAGGGGATTGGTTCATGCGTCCAGGTTCAGGATCGGGTGAGGCGGCGCCGCGCGGGCGGCTCGGCACGATGACGGCCATCCCGGAGTTCGACGGCGAGAGCCGCCTCGACTTCGTCGAGGGGCTGCGCCGCTTCACCCTGAGGGAGATCAACCCCGTGGCGGCGGGCGCGGTCCGGGAGCGGGCCGCCGAACGGCGCCCGGAGAACCTGGACGATCTGCGGGCCGTGGCCGAGTCCGTGCCGCTGGTGGGGCTGCGGAACCGGTTGCTGCGCTCCACCCAGGACCTGAACTGGGCGCAGGTGGTGGCGGCCTACGAGCCGCTGCGTCCGGCGCTGGAGGCGGAGCTGGACGACGCCGAAGGGCGCGGCCCCGGCCGCCTGGAGCTCGCCGAGGACTGGGAGCACCCCGGCTACTCCGCCGACGTGCACTTCCACCGCCAGCCGGGCGGCTACCACGACGAGCCGCTCGCCGGGTACATCTACCACTACGGCACGAAGGTCTTCCATCTCGGGACCAACGACCGCGACGAGGCCAAGATCGCCCGTGCCCGGGAGGTGCCCGCGCCCGCGGACGGGTCCGTCGCGCGCGTCCTGGACATCGCCTGCTCCATCGGCGCCATGACCGTGGCCTTCAAGGAGCGCTGGCCGGACGCCGAGGTGTGGGGGATCGACGCGGCCGCGCCGCTGCTGCGGTACGCGCACGCCCGCGCCGTCCGGCTCGGCGCCGACGTCGTCTTCGCCCAGCGGCTGGCCGAGGACCTGCGCTTCCCCGACGGCACCTTCGACGTCGCCTATCTCGGCACGATCCTGCACGAGGTCCCCTGGGACGTCGCGCTGCGCGCGGTCGCCGAGGCGCGGCGGGTGCTGCGGCCCGGCGGCGTCCTCATCGTCCACGAGATGCGCCAGCCCGACGACCCGCCGGACCCGTGGGCGACCTACGACCGCGACTTCGACACCCGCTTCAACGGCGAGCCGTTCGCGTTCCGGTTCGTGCACGGCGGGATCGGCGCCGAGCTGGAGCGGCTGTTCGCCGCGGTCGAGTTCACCAACGGCCGGACGGCGACGTGGGTGTGCACGGCATGAGCGAGACCACCGGGAACTGGCGGGTGGACGGCCCGCAGCCGCTCGGCGCCTTCGTCGGCGAGGGCGTCAACGACCAGCTCATGCAGATCAGCGTCCAGCTCGCCGCCGAGCTGTGGGCGACGCGCCGCCGCCTGGCCGCGCTGGAGGCCCAGCTCGTGGCCGGGGGCATGGTCGTGTCGCCGGACGCGATCGAACCGGACGAGTTCGACGCGGCCGCGGCCGGCGGGGCCGGCGACCGCGCCGACCGGGACGCCTTCATCCGGCGCGTGTTCGGCGGGCTGGCCACGTGACGGTCCGCGTCGGGGTCGTGGTGCCGTCCGCGAACCCCACCGTCGAACCGGAGACCTGGCGGCTGCTGCCGCCGGGCGTCGACCCGTACGTGGCGCGGATGGCGGCGCCGCCGGGCCTGGACCTGCCCGCCCGCCTCGACTGGTACGGGGCCAACGCGGGCGAGGCGATCGCGACCCTGGCCGGGCTGGACCTCGCCGCGCTGCTGGTCGCCTGCACCGGCGCGACGTACCGGCTCGGTCCGGACGGCGACCGGCGGTGGTCGGACGCGCTCGCGGAGCGGTACGGCGTCCCCGTCGTCACCTCGGCGGGCGCCCTGCTCGGCGCGCTGCGCGCCGCCGACGTGAGCCGCGTGTCGATCGTGTCGCCCTACCCGTCCTGGCTCACCGGACAGTGCGCGGAGTTCTGGCGCGCGGCCGGGATGCGGGTGGACGTCCACGAAGTGCGGGGCGGCCGCCCCATCTACGCCACCGGCGACGGCGACGTGCGGGCTGCGGTGCGGGCCGCGCTGGGCTCCGGCACCGCCGGGCCCGGGCACGCCGTCGTGGTCGCGGGCACCGGGGCGGCGAGCCTCGGCGTGCTCGACGAGCTGACACCGTCCGGCTCGCTGCTGCTGTCGTCCAACCTCGCCGGGACGTGGGCCCTGCTGCACGCGGCGGACGCCTCGCAGGCGCTCGCCGCGTCGACCGGAGCACTCGCCCGGCTGGCCGAGGAGGCCCGCACGCGGCCCCCGGCCCTCGACCAGGAAGGCGGGGCCCGATGACCGCGCCCGTGATCGTCGTCGGGGCGGGTCCCGTCGGGCTGGCCGCCGCGCTCGCGCTGGCCGCCGAGCGGGTGCCCGTCACCGTGCTGGAGGCCGAGCAGGCGGGGGTGCGCAAGGAGTGGCGCGGTTCGACGCTGCACCCGCCGACGCTGGCGCTGCTCGACCGCGTCGGCGCCGCGGCGGACGCCGTCGCCCACGGCGTCCGCGTGGACCGCCTGCAGTTCCGCGACCTGCAACTGCCCGACCGCGCGACCTTCGACTACGGGGTGCTGGATGGACGGACGCCGTTCCCGTTCCGCGTCCAGTACGAGCAGTACAAGCTGCTGCGGCGGTTGCGCGACCTGGCCGAGGCGTCCCCGGACGTGGACCTGCGCCAGGAGCACCGCGTCGTCGGCCTGACCGGCGCGGAGGACGGCGCGACGACCGCGACCGTGACGCTGGCCGGCGGCTCGCGCCTGACCGCGCCGTACGTCGTCGCCGCCGACGGGGCGCACAGTGCGCTGCGCAAGCTCGCCGGGATCGGCTTCCCCGGCGACACCTACCCGTCGCAGAGCCTGGTCGCGGCCACGCCGTTCCCGTTCGAGGACGCGGTGGACGACCTCGGCCCCGTCTCCTACTGGAGCGGCCCCCGCGGCCGGCTGTCCCTCATCCGCACCCCGGACGTGTGGCGCGTCGCGATCAGCACCACCGCCGCCACCGACGGCAGCGTGCCCGCCGCCGGGGCCGAGGGGCCCCACCCCGAACTGGCGGACGCCCTCGACCTGCTGGTCGGGGACCGGAGCTGGGCCCGCGACCCGCTCCAGCAGCACCAGTTCTACCGGAGCCACCAGCGGGTCGCCGACCGGTTCCGCGCCGGCCGGCTGCTGCTGGCGGGCGACGCCGCCCACCTGTCCAGCACGACCGGCGGGATGGGGCTGAACTCCGGCGTCCACGACGCGTTCGACCTCGCCGCCCGGCTCGGCCCGGCGCTGCGGGCGGGCGGCGACGGCGACGCCGCGGCGGACGCGTACGCGGCCGCCCGCCGGGACGCCGCCGTCCGCGTCGTCCAGCCGGCGACCCGGACCGTCCGCGCGGGCGTCGACGCCACCGGCCGGGACGCCCGCCTCGCCCGGCTCCGGGACCTCGCCGCGACCGCCGCCGACCCGGCCGCCGGCACCCGCCACCTGAGCGCCCTGAGCATGCTCGACGCAGTCGAAGGAGTGAGCCGTTGACCGCCGTCCTGTCGCCCATCACGGGCGAGGTGATCGAGGACGTCGCCGCGACGACACCGAGCGGGCTGGACGCGGTGCTGCGCGCCGCCGAGGCCGCCGCGCCGCACTGGCGGGCGGTCCCGGCGTCCGAGCGGGGCCGCCTGCTGGTGGAGATCGGCCGCCGGATGCGGGCCCGCGCCGCCGAGATCGCCGAGCTGGAGACGCTGAACACCGGCAAGCTCCCGGCGGACACGCGCCGCGAGGCCGACCGCGCCGCCGCGTGCTTCGAGTACTACGGCGGGTGGGCCGACAAGGCGCACGGCACGGTCGTGCCGGTGCCGGGCCCGTTCCACACGTACACGACGCGGGAGCCGTACGGGGTCGTCGCGGGGATCATCCCGTGGAACGTCCCGTACTTCTTCGCCGCGAAGAAGATCGCGCCCGCGCTCGCGTTCGGCAACGCCGTCGTGCTCAAGCCCGCCGCCGAGACCCCGCTCACCGCCCTGCTGCTCGGCCGGATCGTCGGCGAGGTCCTCGCCGAGGCGGGGCATCCCGCGGGCGTCGCGCAGGTCGTGCACGGCGGCGGCGACCTCGGCCGCGCGCTCGTCGAGGACCCCCGCGTCCGGCTGGTGGTGTTCACCGGCTCGGACGCCACCGGCGCCCGCGTCGGCGCCGCCGCGGCCGCGCACTTCGCGCCGTCCGCGCTGGAGCTCGGCGGGAAGTCGCCGCAGCTGGTGTTCGCCGACGCCGACCTGGACGCCGCGGCGGCCGGTGTCGTCGAGGGCTTCACCGGGTCGTGCGGGCAGATGTGCATCGCCGGCTCGCGGCTGTACGTGCAGCGCGAGGTGTTCCCCGACGTCCTGGAGCGCGTCGCGCGGCGGGTCGGGGAGCTGCGCGTCGGGGACCCGCGCGCGGCCGGCACCCAGGTCGGGCCGCAGGTGACCGCCGCCCAGGCCGCCAAGACCCGCGCGTTCGTGGACGGCGGCACCGCCCGGGGCGCGCGCGTCGTCGCGCAGGCCGGGACGCCCGCCGAACCGGAGCTGGCGGGCGGCAACTGGGTGGCGCCGACCGTGTTCACGGGCGTCCCCGCCGCCGACCCGCTGCTCACCGAGGAGGTCTTCGGCCCGGTGCTGTGCGCCGAGCCGTTCGACGACGAGGACGACGCGGTCCGCCTCGCCCACGACACCCGGTTCGGGCTCGGCGCGGGGGTGTGGACCGGCGATCCGGGACGCGCCCACCGCCTCGCCGACGCCCTCCGGGTGGGGACGGTCTGGGTGAACACCTACCGCATCCTGTCCGACATGGTGCCGTTCGGCGGCGTCGGCGCGTCCGGGTACGGGCGCGAGGGCGGTACCGACGCCGTCCACCTCTACACCTGGACCAAGAGCGTGTGGCTCTCCACGTCGCCCGGCGTCCCCGCCGGCTACCGGAAGGACTGAGATGCGTCCCGCGCTCGCCCCCGAGATCGCGCACCGCGACGGACTGTTCGTGGACGGGCGGGTCGTCCCGGCCCGGTCCCGCGCGGTCGTCGAGATCGTCTCCCCGTCCGACGGGACGGTCGTCGGCAGCGTCCCGGACGGGTCGGCCGCCGACGTGGACGCGGCCGTCGCGTCCGCCCGCGCCGCCTTCGCCGACCCGCGCGGCTGGCGCACCTGGGAGCCCGCCGACCGGGCCGCCGCGCTGGAGCGGCTCGCCGACCTGCTGCAGGAGCGCGACGCCGAGCTGACCGTGCTGCTCGCCCACGAGATCGGGCGGCCGGTCGGCGGCGCGCCCGCCCGCGCGAACCGCGCCGCGGAACTGCTGCGCTACTACGCGGGGATCGCCCGCTCGCTCGTCGTCGACGAGGTGCGCCCGGTGCCGGAACGGCGGGGCCCCGGCAGCGTCCGGCGCTCGATCGTGCGCCGCGGCCCGCGCGGGGTCACGGCGGCGATCGTGCCCTACAACGGGACGCTGCCGATGGGCATGTACAAGATCGGGCCGACCCTCGCGCTAGGCGGTACGGTGGTGCTGAAACCGCCCCCTCAGGCACCGCTGGAGGCATTCCTGTTCGCCGAGTGCGCCGCCGCGGCCGGGCTGCCCCCGGGAGTGGTCAACGTGGTCACCGGCGGACGGGAGACGGGCGAGGCCCTCGTCGGCCATCCGGGCGTCGACATCGTCGGCTTCACCGGGTCGTCGGAGGCGGGGCGGCACATCGCGGCCCGCTGCGCCGCCGCGCTCACCCCCGTGGTCCTCGAACTCGGCGGCAAGTCCGCCGCCGTCCTGCTGGACGACGCCGACCTCGACCGGTTCGCCGCGGCGCTGCCGTTCCTCGCCTACACCTTCACCGGGCAGAACTGCTTCATCCAGAGCCGCGTGATCGTCCCGCGCGCCATGCTCGCGGAGGTCACCGAGCGGGTCGCGGAGGTGTCGGCCTCGCTGCCCGTCGGCGACCCGTTCGACCCCGCCACCCGGCTCGGCCCGCTCATCTCGGCCGCGCACCGCGACCGCGTCGAGGGGCTGATCGCCGCGGGCCGGGCCGAGGGCGCCCGGCTGGTGTCCGGCGGGGAGCGCCCGAAGGGCCTGGACGACGGGTTCTACCTGACGCCCGCCGTGTTCACCGAGGCGCGCAGCGAGATGCGGATCTGCCAGGAGGAGGTCTTCGGCCCCGTCGTGACGATCATTCCGGCGTCCGACGAGGACGAGGCCGTCGCCATCGCCAACGACACCGACTTCGGCCTGGCCGGGTCGGTGTGGAGCGCCGACGAGGCCCGCGCCCTGCGGGTGGCGGCGCGGCTGGACACGGGCACGGTCGGCGTCAACGGGTTCGGTTTCAATACGGCCGCGCCGTTCGCGGGGCGCCGGTCGAGCGGGCTCGGCACGGAACTCGGCCCGGAGGGTTTCGAGGCGTATGTCCAGTACCAGAGCTTCCACCTGGTCGGGTGATGGGATGTCCACTGTGAGCGTCGGCGGCGGCGTCAACGAGGGCGCGGACAGCGCCGAACCGGTCAAGGGCCAGACGGTCACGGGGGTCGACCGGGTCCTCGACATCCTCATCTACCTCGGCGAGGCGGGACGGCCCACGCTCGGCGTCACCGAGATCGCCGACGGGCTCGGGCTGTCCAAGGCGGTCGTCCACCGGAGCCTGACGAGCTGCCGGGCCAAGGGCTTCATCACGTTCCACCCGTCGACCCGCCGGTACAGCCTCGGGCCCCGCATCGTCAGCCTCGCGCTCGGCTACCTCGACCGGATCGACATCCGCGCCGAGGCGCGCCCGGTCCTCACCGAGCTGTCGCGGGCGACCCAGGAGACGACGACGCTGTCCACCCGCTCGGGCTGGCACCGGGTCTACGTCGACCAGGTCACCCCCGACCGCGACGTGAAGATGATGGTGCAGCTCGGCGCCGCGTTCCCGCTGCACGCGGGCGCGTCGTCCAAGGCGTTCCTGGCCTTCCTGGACCCGGCCGAACGCGAGCAGTACCTGGCGTCGCAGCCCATGAGCAAGCTGACCGGCAACACCATCACGCAGCGCCCCACGCTGCGCGAGGAACTGGCGCACATCGCCGAGGTCGGTTACGCGATCTCCTACGGCGAGCGCGACCCGAGCGCGGGCTCGGTGGCCGCGCCGGTGTTCGGCCCCACCGGGACGCCGCTCGCCGTGATCTCGATCGCGGGGCCGCTGGAGCGGTTCCGCGGCGAGGTCGACCGGCTCGCGGACCTGGTGCAGCAGGCCGCCGCCGACCTGACCGCACAGGTCGGCGGGCAGGTCGGCGGGCAGGTCGGCGGGCAGGGTGCGCAGGCCGACCGGGCGCGGTCGCAGTGATCGCCTCCGTCACCGTCGTCACCGCCGATCTGGACGCCGCCGTCGCGGCCTACCGGGACGGGGTGGGGCTGGAGCCGGGCGCGGAGCACCGGGTGTCCGGCGGGCCGGTGCCCGAGCTGGAGGGGCGCCGCTCGGTCGTGCTGTCCGGCACCGGCGCCGGCGGCGCGGTCCGGGCCGTGGAGATCCCGGGGGCGCGGTCCCCGGAGCCGCTCACGACCCTCGGCTGGGCCGCCGCCGAGATCCTGGTGGCCGACGCCGACGAGGCGACGGCGCGGGCCCGCGCCGCGGGGCTGCGGGTGCTGGTCGAGCCGCGGCCGGTCGGGGCCGGGGGAGGGCTGCGGGCCGCGCAGGTCGCGGGGCCGGCCGGGGAAGGGGTCTACCTGACGCAGGTCGACCGCGCCCCGGAGGGGTTCACCCTGCCGCGCCCCAGCGGGCCGGTGGGCCCGGTGTTCATCGCCGTGCTCGCGTCCGGCGACCTGGAGACGTCGCGCGCGGCGCTGGAAGAGCGGCTGCCCGCACGGAGGGTGACGGACCACCGGTTGCCGGTGCGCGTGCTGAACGCCCAACTCGGCCGCCCGGAGGGGACGCTGCACCGCATCAGCACGCTCCAGCTCCCGGGCGAGTGCGCGGTGGAGGTCGACCAGTACCCCGCCGACGTGTCCGCCGCCCGGGGCCGGAGGTCGCCGAGCGACGGCGGGATCGTCCTCGTGACGCTGCGCGGGGGTGGGCCCGCCGGTGTCTGGAACGTTCCCGGCGCCGGTGCCGCGTTGGTGGCGTCCGTCTGATCCACCCGTATCCGGGTGAGTGCGGACCGTGTCGTCCGCATGCTCGACAGTTGTCGAAACAGGTCTGTTACCTGCGTGTTTCCTGTTCTTTGACCCTTGACACTGTGGCGCATCTCATCCTACCGTTCCACTGAGCGAGTTAAGTGTTCCGCTCAGAGGAACAATGGAGGGCTTGTGGCTAGAGGCATTGCAGTGCGGGGCGGAATGGCCCTGGTCCTCGGAATCGCGCTCGCCGCGTGCGGCGGCGGCTCCGGAAGCGACGGCGGCCAGACCCTGCGGATCGGCGTCGACTCGCTCCCGGCCTCCCAGGGCAACCCGTTCAACTCCGCGGTCTCGCCGGGCGTCTACACCTACGCCGCGATCTACGACCCGCTGACGTTCGTGAACGAGGCCGGCGAGGTGAAGCCGTGGCTGGCGACCGAATGGAAGACCACCTCCGACACCGCGTGGAGTTTCACGCTCCGTGACAACGTCACGTTCTCCAACGGCGAGCAGCTGACCGCCCAGGGCGTCGCGGACGTGGTCACCTTCCTGAAGCAGAACCCCGAGGTCAAGCAGTCGGTCGTGGCCAACGACCTCGCGACGATCAAATCCGCGAAGGCGGTGGACGCGAAGACCGTCGAGATCACCACGTCCGTCCCGGACCCGGTGCTGCCCAACAAGCTCACCGAGCTGATGATCCCCGCGCCGAAGGCCCTCGCCGAGGGCGGCGTGAAGGGCATCGCCGCCACCCCGGTCGGCACGGGACCGTTCCAGGTGAAGAGCTGGGGCGGCAACAAGATCACCCTCACCGCGTTCGAGAAGTCCTGGCGCGCGCCGAAGGCCGCCGGCCTGGAGATCCAGGCGATGCAGGACCCCGCCTCCCGGCTGCAGGCCCTCCAGTCCGGCCAGGTCGACCTCATCACCGGCGTCTCGCCCGACCAGGTCGGCCAGATGAAGGGCTCCGTCCAGGCCGAGGCCAACCTGGGCAACCAGGTGATGTCGCTGGCGTTCCGCAACGTCAAGGGCGACGCGAAGATCGACTCACCGCTCACCGACAAGAAGGTCCGGCAGGCCCTCAACTACGCGGTGGACAAGCAGGCCATCGCCGACAACCTGCTGCTCGGCAAGGCCCAGCCCATCGGCCAGGGCCCGACCGAGAAGGTCGTCGGCCACAACCCGGACGTGAAGGCGTACCCGCACGACCCGGCGAAGGCCAAGGCGCTGCTGGCCGAGGCGGGCCACCCGAACGGCTTCGCGATGAGCGCCGACGTCGTCGTCGGCTCCTTCCCCGCCGACGCCGACATCTACCAGGCCGTCAAGCAGGACCTCGCCAAGGTCGGCGTCGACCTCACGCTCAACCAGATGAACTTCCCGACCTGGATGCAGCGCTACACGGGCAACTCCTGGAAGACCGAGGCGTTCGGCCTCTCCTGGAACGCGCTGCCCACCATGGACCCGACCCGGGCCATGAGCAACTTCACCTGCCTGCGCGCGGCGACGTTCTTCTGCGACGAGCCGACCGCCGGCCACCTCAAGTCCGCGCTCACCAACATGGACGCCGACAAGCGCGCCGAGCAGCTCCGCGCGGTCGTCGCCGAGATGCACGACAACCCGCCCGCGCTGTTCCTGGTCCACCAGATCACGATCGTCGGCAAGTCCGCCGACCTCCAGGGCGCCAAGGACGACAACCGCTTCTTCCGCTACGACCAGATGGTCAAGAAGTGAAGGACACCGCGCCGGTGGCGGCGGCCACGGACACCTCCGTGGCCGCCGGGCGGCCCGCTCGCGGCGCCGGACGCGTCCGCGGGCTCGCCCTGATGCTCGCCTCGCGGGCGTCCCAGCTCGTCCTGCTGCTGTTCGCGGTGTCCACCCTGCTGTTCTTCCTGCTGCGGCTGACCGGCGACCCCGCGACGACCCTGGCGGGCCAGGACGCCACCCCCGACCAGGTCGCGGCCGTCCGGGAGCAGTACGGCCTGGACGACCCGCTCGTCCAGCAGTACGCCACGTTCATCGGCCGGGCCGCCCAGCTCGACTTCGGCACCTCCGTCCAGTCCGGCGCGAACGCGTTCACCGAGGTGCTGGACCGGCTGCCGGCCACCCTCCAGCTCGCGCTGCTCGCGGTGCTGCTCAACATGCTGATCGCGATCCCGCTCGGCGCGTGGATCGGGGCGCGCCCCGACGGCCGGGCCCAGTCGGCCGCCTCCGGGCTCGTCTTCATCGGCCAGGGCATGCCCGGCTACGTCGTCGGGCTCGTGCTCATCCAGATCTTCGCCGTCAGGCTCGGGCTGCTGCCGAGCATCGGCAACGGCTCGGCCGCGGCGGCGATCCTGCCCGCGGTGTCGCTCGCGGCGTTCCTCATCCCGCGGCTGACCCGCGTCGTGTCGGCCAACGTCGCCGAGACCATGGACGAGGACTTCGTCCGCACGGCCCGCGCCGCGGGGGCGTCCCGCCGCACCGTCATCGTGCGGCACGTCCTCCCGAACGCGCTGCTCGGCGCCGCCGCCCTCGTCGGCACCCAGCTCGCGATCCTCGTCTCCGGCGCGCTGATCATCGAGGTCGTCTTCGCCTGGCCCGGCCTCGGCGCCCTGATGATCGACTCGGTGCGGCAGCTGGACTTCCCCATCGTGCAGGCCGCCGTGTTCACGATCGCGGGCCTGGTCTTCCTGACCAACACGGCCACCGACGCCCTGCTCGGCATCCTCGACCCCCGCCTCCGGAGGCAGCGATGACAGCGGTCCAGGAGGAGGCCCCGCGCGGGCTCGTGCGGCGCCGGCTCGTCCCCCGGCGGCCGGGCGTGGCATCGGCGCGGCTGATCGCGGGCATCGCCATCGCGGTACTGCTCATCGGCGTGACGGCCGTCGCGCTGCTGTTCGGCGACATCACCGACTCCGGCGGCGGCGTCGAGTCGCGGCTGCTGTCGCCCGGCGAGGACGGGCACCTGCTCGGCACCGACGGCGTCGGCCGCGACCTGCTGACCTGGACGATCGCCGGCTTCGGCTGGACGGCCTCCGTCGCCGCCACGTCCGCGTGCATCGTCGCCGCCATCGGCGTCACGCTCGGCGTCCTCGCCGGGTCGACCACCGGCTACGTCCAGGCCGCGATCTCCCGCGTCATCGACGTGTGCCTGTCGCTGCCCTACCTCGTCATCGCCGTCGCGCTGATGGCCGCGGTCGGCCGCGGCTTCGTGCCGCTGGCGATCACGCTCGGGGCGGTGAGCTGGCCCGTGTTCGCCCGCGTGGTCTACGCCGAGACGCGCGGCCTCATGCAGCGCGAGTACGTGCGCGCGGCCCGGCTGCTCGGCGTCACCCGCCCCCGCATCCTGATCTCCCACGTGCTGCCCGGGCTGCGGCACACGATCATGGTGATGTGGGCGTTCGTGTTCGCCGACCTGCTGGTCGCCGAGAGCGGGCTGTCCTTCCTCGGCATCGGCGCGCCGCTCGGCTCGCCCTCGCTCGGCAACATGCTGTCCGAGGGCCGCCAGCACCTCGTCGGCGCGCCGCTGCTCGTGCTCGTGCCCGCCGCGGTCATCGTCCTCGCGGTGACGGCCGCCAACCTCATCGGCGACGGCATGGCCGCCCGCAGCCGGGCCCGCCTGAAGTCGGTGCGCCCGTGACCGCCGCGCCCGCCGAACCCAGGGAGCAGACGATGGACGAAGCCGTCCTCGCCGTCGACGGCCTCTCGGTCGTCCACGGCGGCGACACCCGGATCGTGCAGGACGTGTCGTTCCGCCTCGGCCGCGGCGAGATCCTCGGACTCGTCGGCGAGTCCGGGTCGGGCAAGTCCCTCACCGCGCTCAGCCTGATCGGGCTGCTGCCGCCGGGCCTGTCGCGGACCGGCGCCGTCCGGCTGCGCGGCGAGGACCTCACCGGGTACTCCGAGAAGCAGTGGGAACGCGTCCGCGGCGCGCAGATCGGCATGGTGTTCCAGGACCCGATGACCGGGCTGAACCCGGTGCGGCGGATCGGGGCCGTGCTGGCGGAGGCCGTCCTGCGGCACCAGGACGTGTCCCGGGCCGACGCCCGCGAGAAGGCCGTCGCGGCGCTCGCCGCGGTCGGCATCCCCTCGCCGCGCGACCGCGTCCGGGCCTACCCGCACCAGCTGTCCGGCGGGCTCCGGCAGCGGGTGATGATCGCGCTGGCACTGATCAACGAGCCGTCGGTCATCCTCGCCGACGAGCCGACCACCGCGCTCGACACGACCATCCAGGCGCAGATCACGCAGCTCATGCGGGACCAGATCCAGGCGCGCGACGCGTCCATGGTGCTGATCACGCACGATCTCGGCGTCGCCGCCGAGCTGTGCGACCGCGTCGCCGTCATGTACAGCGGCGGCGTCGTGGAGGAGGGCCCGACCCGGGAGCTGCTGCGCAACCCGCGCCACCCGTACACGGCGGCGCTGCTGGCGGCGGCGCCGAACTTCGACCGGTCGCGGACGCTCGCCGCGATCGCCGGCGCCCCGCCGTCGCCGTTCGCCCGCCCGGACGGCTGCCCCTTCCATCCGCGGTGCGGCCGCGCGCAGGACGACTGCTCCACGAGGGAGCCCGTGCTGACCGTGTCCGGCCCCGCCCGCCTGGCCTGCTGGAACCCCCATGACTGACACGCAGCCGCCCATCATGGAGATGACCGGCGTCACCGTCCGGTTCCCGGTCGGCGGGCGGACCCTCACCGCGGTCGACGACGTCTCGCTGGCGCTGCGCCGCGGGCAGACGCTCGCGCTCGTCGGCGAGTCCGGATCGGGGAAGTCGACGGCCGCGTCCGCGCTGATGCGCGCCACGACCCCGCAGTCCGGCCGCATCACCTTCGACGGCCGCGACATCACCCACATGCCCGAGCGGCGGCTGCGCCCGCTGCGCCGCCACTTCCAGATGATCCTCCAGGACCCGTACGCCAGCCTGGACCCGCGCATGACCGTGGCACGCATCGTCGCCGAGCCGCTGCGGGCCCACGGCTTCGGGACGCGGGAGCAGATCGCCGCCCGCGTCGCGGAGGTCCTCGGCCAGGTCGGGCTCCCCGAGTCGGCCGCCGGCCGCTACCCGGCGCAGTTCTCCGGCGGGCAGCGGCAGCGGATCTCGATCGCCCGCGCGCTGGCCGCCCGCCCCTCGGTGATCGTCGCGGACGAGCCCGTCTCCGCCCTCGACGTGTCCATCCAGGCGCAGATCGTCAACCTCCTCGGCGAGGTGCAGCGGGCCGACGACCTGGCGTTCCTGCTGATCGCGCACGACCTGTCGCTCGTCCACCACATCTCCGACCGCGTCGTCGTGCTCTACCTCGGGCGCGTGCTGGAGGAGGGGCCGACGACGTCGGTCGTGGCGGCCCCGCAGCACCCGTACACGGCGGCGCTGCTGTCGGCGACGCCGACGACCGACGAGCGGCCGCGGGAGCGGATCGTGCTGTCGGGCGACCCGCCGTCGCCCATCGACCGGCCGCCCGGCTGCGTCTTCCACACCCGGTGCCCGGTCGCGCGCGACGTGTGCGCGACCGACGCGCCGCCGCTGACGGTGTCCGGGGACCGCTCGGTGGCCTGCTTCTTCCCCGGCGAGGTGGATTCCGGACTCGGTCTTCAGGAGGTTCGATGAACGACGTCGCACGCCGGGCGAGAGTGGACTTCGCGCTCGCGCTGCGCCAGCAGTGGGCCCGGTCGCTGTACCCGGTGCTCGTGGAGCAGGCCGGGCCGGACCCCGACCGCGCCGCCGTCCACGCGGCGCCGGTGTACCCGTGGTTCGCGTGGCTGGAACGGTCCGCGCAGAAGATGCTGTGGCGGGCGGTCGCGGACGCGGTCGACGCCGACGACCTGCCCGCGTCCGCGCCCGGGCTGGAGCTGGACCCCGACCTGGAACTGCCCGCCTGGTACACCGACGTGGACATCCACGTCCAGCCCGGCGGCGTGTGGAGCACCGACCGCGCCGCGCTGGTCTACGAGGCGGGCGCCAAGCTCGTGATGCTGGGCGAGAACGACGACTTCGCGTTCCACACCCTGTTCACCGAGACCGCCGTCCCCGACCGGCCGTACCGGCGCATCGTCGACCTCGGCTGCGGGTTCGGCAAGAGCACCCGCCCGTTCAAGCGGCGCTGGCCGGACGCCGAGGTGATCGGCGTCGACCTGTCCGCGCCGGTGCTGCGGCTGGCCGCCCACCGCACGGCGGGGCTCGGCATCCGGTACGTCCAGGCCGACGCCTCCGCGACCGGGCTGCCCGCCGGGTCGGCGGACCTGGTCACCGCGACGATGCTCATCCACGAGCTGCCGCCGCCGGTGCTCGCCGACCTGATCGCCGACGCCGCGCGGACGCTCGCGCCCGGCGGGGTCCTGCGCATCCTGGACTTCCACCCGACCGGCGACGCCGTCCGCGACCTCGCGCTCGTCGAGCACGGCGACCGCAACAACGAGCCGTACCTGCCGATGCTGTTCGAGACCGACTGCCTCGCCCTGTGCGAGAAGGCCGGGCTGACCGACGCGCGGTGGGTCGCGTTCGACGAGCGCGGTGCCGGACGGCTGGAGACGACGCAGTGGCCCGACCGTGCCGAATGGCACTTCCCCTGGGCCGTCCTGGAAGCACGCAAGCCGGAGGAAGCCCGTGCCTGACATCGCCCCCCTGCCCCCCGCGCCCGAACTCCGCGCCCTCGGCTCCGCCCAGCTGGACCAGCTCGCGGCCATGGTCTTCGAGCTGGCGAGCCAGCTGCACGAGGAGCGCGCCCGGGTGCGCGAGCTGGAGCGGCGGCTGGGCATGCCGTCCGGCGGTGACCCGGCCGAGGAGCTGAACCGGTCGATCGCCCGGCTGCTCGCCGTCGCCGCCGAGCGCGACGACGCCCGCGCCCCGCTGCCCGCCGACGAGCTGCCCGCCGACGAGACGAGGAAGTGACCATGGGACGCCCGTTCATCGAGTTCATCCAGTCCCAGGCCCTGCCCTGGCAGGACGGCCTGTACGGCCGCGGCGGCGCGGAGGTGGAGAGCAAGCTGCTCAGCCTGGACGAGGAGTCCGGCGCGTCCAGCCTCCTCGTCCGCTACCCGGCCGGGTACGCGCGCGGGGAGGGCGTCCACCACATGGAGGTGGACGAGGAGTTCCTGGTCCTGCACGGCGCGCTGACGATCTCCGGCGTCGAGTACGGCAAGTACTCCTACGGGCATTTCCCCGCCGGGACGGTCACGTCCGGGGTCGAGTCCCGGTCCGGCGCCGTGGTCCTGACGTTCTTCTCCGGGGAGCCGCGGCTGCGCGAGGGCGACGCCCCGGCCGGGATGCTCGACGAGCGCCGCCTGGTCACCAAGGTCGACGGGTTCGCCGGCGAGTGGGGCGGCAACTTCCATCCGACGTTCCCGCCCGGCGCCGGGCGCAAGTTCCTGCGCCGCGACCCGGTCGACGGTGAGGAGACGTGGCTGCTCGGCACGATGCCGCTGCGGTCGGGCCGCAAGCCCGAGAAGCACCCGGTCGTGGAGGAGATGTACCTGCTGGCCGGGGAGCTGGCCGGGCCGCTCGGGCTGATGCGCGCCGGCTGCTACTTCTGGCGCCCGCCGGAGGAATGGCACGGCCCGTTCGGGTCGCCGACCGGCAACCTCATGCTGTTCCGCACCAAGGGCGGCCCGCTCAGCACCGTCTACACCGAACACGACGTCGACTTCACCTGGACGCCCGAGCACCGGCCGATCCTGCCGCCCGAACTCGCGGTCCACGGTGCCGAACCGCTCCCGGAGCAGCCCGGCTGCCTGTGCTTTTGATGGCCGAAACGAAGGTGGAACGCGGGCTCGTCCCCACACCGGAAGGCTACGTGCACCTGCGCACGACCCCCGGTGACGGCCCGGACGTCCTGCTGCTGCACCAGGTGCCCGCGTCGGGGCGGCTGTGGCTGCCGGTGATGCGGAGCCTGGCGCCGCTGCCGTGCGTCGCGCCCGACATGCTGAACCTCGGCGAGTCCGACGCCACCTCCCGGCCGCTGAGCCTCGCCGAACACGCCCGCCTGCTGTGGGACGCCGTCCAGGAGGCGCGTCCGGGGCCGAAGGTCGTCGTCGGCCACCACACCGGCGCGGCCCTGGCGGCGGTCATGGCGGCCGAGCACCCCGACGACGTCGCCGGGCTCGGGCTCATCGGATACCCGGCCTACTTCGACTGGCGGACGAGGCTGTCGAAGTTCGAGCGGCTGAACCCGGTCCCCGCCACCCCCGACGGCGTCGCGGACGTGTGGCGGTTCATCGCGCGGGCGTTCGCCGACGACGCCGACCCCGACCTGGTCTTCGACGCCTTCGCGGACCGCGTCCGGGCGGGGCGCGTCTGGTACGAGGGCTACGCCGCCCTGTGGAACGCCGACCTGGCCGCCGTCCTGGCCGCGGCACGGCGCCCCGGGCGGCCCACGGTCGTCGTCGCGCCCGACCGCGACCCCCTGTCGGAACTGGCGGGCGGGGTCGGCGAAATCCTGGACGCGCCCGTCGCGCGCATACCCGGCGGCACGTTCGTGCTCACGGAGGACCCGGCGCCACTCGCGGCCGCCGTGACCGACCTGCGGAGGAACCTGTGACACCGACACCGACTCCGCCGACCACACCGACCGCGATCATCGTCGGCGCGGGATCGGCCGGCATGATGGCCGCGCTCACCGCCGCCGAGCGCGGGGTGCCGGTCCTCGTCCTGGACGCCGCCGGCGCGGTCGGCGGAACGCTGAACGTCGCGACCGGGCAGCTCAGCGCCGCCGGGACGCTGCTCCAGCGGCGCCGCGGCATCACCGACTCCCCGGACGCGCACTATGCCGACATCATGCGCATCAGCCGCAACACGGCCGACCCGGCTCTCGTCCGGCTCGCCGTCGACAACGCGGCCCGGACTCTGGACTGGCTGACCGAGAACGGCATGGAGTTCCTGCCGGACCACCCCGTCGAAGGGTTCGCGCACGAGCCGTACACGGCGGCGCGCTACTACTGGGGCCCCGAGTTCGGCCGCTCCATCCTGCGGGTGCTGCGGAAGGCGTTCGACGCGCAGGTCGCGGCGGGGCGCATCACCCTGTCGCTGAACACCGCGCTCACGGGGCTCGTCCTGTCCGGGCGGCGGGTGACGGCCGTGACGGCGACCGGTCCGGAGGGGGAGCGCACCTACCCGGCGACGTCCGTCCTGCTGGCGACCGGCGGCTACAACTCGAACCCCGACCTGTTCCGCGAACTGAGCGGGCACCCGGCCTACGGCGGCAACTCCTACCCCCACAGCACCGGCGGCGGGCTGGAGGCCGCCCGCCGGGCCGGGGCGGCGCTGCGCGGCCACGAGAACTACCTCTGCTCCTTCGGCGTGGTGATGGACCGTCCGGGGCTCGGCGCGAAGATGGAGTTCCGCCACGTCCACCACCCGCAGGACCGCGCGCCGTGGGAGATCTACGTCAACACCGAGGGCCGCCGGTTCGTGGCCGAGGACGAGCCGAGCGTCGACGCCCGCGAGCACGCCCTGCTGGAGCAGCCGGAGCTGCGCCGCTACGTCGTGTTCGACGCCCGGGTCCTCCGGGACTCCCCGCCGATGATCACCGGGAGGACGAACGCCGAGTTGCTGGACCTGTTCGACGTCCACCCCATGTTCACCTCCGCCCCCACCCTCGCGGAGCTCGCCGCCAAGACGGGGCTTCCGGCCGACGCCCTCGCCGCCACTGTCGCCGACTACAACGCGGCGCTCGACTCCGGCGGACCGGACCCGCTCGGGCGGCGGCACCGGCCCGTCCGGCTGGAGGAGGGGCCGTTCTACGCGATCCGCGTCCAGGGCGCGTCGGTGACGAGCACGGTCGGCCTCGCCGTCGACGCCGACCTGCGAGTACTGGACGAGGCAGGCCAGCCGTTCGAGAACCTCAGCGCGGCGGGCGAACTGCTGGGCTCCGGCCAGCTCATGGGCAAGTCGTTCTGCGGCGGGATGATGGCGACGCCCGCCATGACCTTCGGACTCCTCTACGGGGAGGCACTGGCCACGAACGGCGCCTGACACGGCGGAAGCCTTACCTGCACTGCGCTCTCCCGGTGACGGCCGAGGACGCGACTACCAGGCGGGACAGCGGGTACCGCCACCGCATGACCGGCGATGACCACGAGAGCGTGGCGGCCGAGTTCGGCGAGGCCGTCAACATGACGCCCAAGGAACTGGAGCGCTGGCTGGAGACCGAGGAGTCGCGGTCGGTCGGCCAGAAGGACGGCGGCGGGGAGTCGACGGGCCACGCGTCCGGCCGCCGGATCGTCGAGCTGCTCCGCACCGGCAGGGCGGACCTGACCGAGCAGGACTACGCCCACATGCGCAAGGTCACCGGGTACGTCCACCGGCACCTCGCCCAGCGGCCGTCCGGCGACGTCACCGACACCAGGTGGCGCTACTCGCTGATGAACTGGGGCCACGACCCGCTCAAGTGAGGGCTCGCGCGGCCGTGCGTCCCGGGGCGAGCGGTAGATTTCGGGCGTGGAGTTGGGGGTGGGCGCCCGGGTGCTCGTGCGGCGGGTGCGGGCGGACGACGAGGCGCGATTCCTGGAACTGGCGAAGGCGAGCGCCGACTTCCACCGGCCGTGGGTCGCGCTGCCCGGGTCGCCGGAGGAGTTCGCGTCCTACCTCGGACGGTTCGACGGCGCCGCCGCGGTGGGGATGGTGATCTGCCTGCGGGACGGCGGGGACCTGGTCGGGACCGTGAACATCAATGGGATCGTCCGCGACTGCTACCAGCGCGGAATGCTGGGCTACGCGGCCTTCCTGCCCTACGCGGGCCAGGGTTACCTGACCGAGGGGGTCGGGCTCGCGGTCGACTACGCGTTCGGCGAGCTGGGGCTGCACCGGGTGGAGGCCGACATCCAGCCGGCGAACACCGCGTCCATCCGGCTGGTCAGGCGGCTCGGGTTCCGCAAGGAGGGGGTCTCGCCGGCGTTCATCAAGATCGGCGGGGTGTGGCGAGATCACGAACGCTGGGCCCGCCATGTTTATTGATCTTGCAAAATAGACATACAGCACAAAACATCAAGCGCAGCGCCGTGTCTTGATCTCATTGGGGGTCAGCAGGTGGGCGTCCGCAGCGGCGAGCCCGGCATCGAGTGGCCGGACGCGTTGGACGTCCGCGCCCTTCTTGAGGACGGCTGGCGGCCCACGCCGATCCGCGACTTCATCCTCAAGGTGCACAGCAGGTGCAACCTCGCGTGCGACTACTGCTACATGTACGAGATGGCCGACCAGGGCTGGCGGCGGCAGCCCCGGCGCATGTCGCGGCAGGTCCTGGACTGGACGGCGCAGCGCATCGCCGAGCACGCCCGAACGAACCTGTTACCGGAGGTCCAGGTCGTCCTGCACGGCGGTGAGCCGCTCTTAGCGGGCGCAGAACATCTGCGCCATGCGATCGAGACCGTCATCGCCGCCGTCGGCCCGGACGTGCGCGTCGACTTCAGCGTCCAGACCAACGGCGTCCTGCTCGACGAGGTGTTCCTCGACCTGTTCGCCGAATACGGCGTCATGGTGGGCGTGAGCGTGGACGGCGACGAGGAGGGCCACGACCGGCACCGGCGACGGGCCGACGGACGCGGCAGCTACCAGGCCGTCCGGGCCGGGCTCCAACGGCTCACCGGCCCCCGGCACCGGCACCTGTTCGGCGGGCTGCTGAGCACGATCGAACTGCGCAACGACCCGATCGCCACCTACGAGTCCCTGCTCGACTTCGCGCCGCCCGAGATGGACTTCCTGCTCCCGCACGGGAACTGGGACACGCCCCCACCCGGACGCCCGCCGGACGAGACGACCCCCTACGGGGACTGGCTCATCGCCATCTTCGACCGCTGGTACGCCGTGGAGGCCGCCGACGTGCGCATCCGGCTCTTCAGCGAGATCATCAGGCTGCTGTTCGGCCGCATGTCGGGCAGCGAGGCCGTCGGCCTGTCCCCGGTGTCGGTCGTCGTGGTCGAGACCAACGGCGAGATAGAACAGGTCGACTCGCTGAAATCCGCTTACGAGGGGGCCGCGCACACCCGGCTGCACGTCTCCCGCGACCCGTTCGACACCGTACTGGCGCTGCCGTCGGTCGCCGCGCGGCAGATCGGCCGGCGCGCCCTGTCGGCCCAGTGCCTGGCCTGCCCGGCGCACGAGGTCTGCGGCGCCGGCCTCTACCCGCACCGCTACCGGTCGGGCACGGGCTTCCGCAACCCCTCGGTCTACTGCCGCGACCTGTTCAAGCTGATCACCCACATCCGGGACGTGGTCGGCCGCGAACTGGCCGCCGAACCGGTGGCCGCGGGCTAGATCGGCGGCGGGTCGAAGTCGGCGTCCAGCCGGCGCCCCTCCAGGAACACCTGGGCGTCGGGATGCTCCAGGGTGAGGGTGCGCCGGTACCGCTCCTCGGTGTCGCCGAACAGGGCCGCGGCCTCCTCGTCCCGGCCTAGGGCCCGCAGATCGGCGATGCTGTTCGCCGCCGCCGACAGGGTCAGCGGGTGGTTGTCGCCCAGCAGCGCGCGGAGCCGCCGCAGGCTGCCGGTGCCCAGCCGGTACGCCGACTCGACCTCGCCGAGGTCGGCCAGGTCGCTGGCGAGGTTGACGGCGACGGTGAGGGAGTAGTGGTGGTCCCGTCCCAGCTTCAACTCCAGGCCGGCCAGCGCCTGCTCGTCGAGCTTCCTGGCCTCCTCCGCGTCCCCCGTGATCCGCCGCAGGACGGCCAGGTTCCCCGCGCAGGCGTGGTTGTAGGGGTGCTCGGGCGCGTACACGCGCGGGTAGCGGCGCACCGTGTCCTCGGCGAGGATGAGGGCCTCCTGGAACTGCGCCGTCGTGCGCCGGATGTTGGCCAGGCACGTCGCGGCGGCCAGCGTGTCCGGGTGGTCGAGCCCGAAGATCCGCACGTAGCGCTGATGGATCTCCTCGGCGAGTTCGAGGGAGCGCGCGTAGTCGCCCGCCCTCCGCCAGGCGACGGACAGGTCCTTCCCGGCGCGCAGCGTCCACGCGTGCTCGGGACCCAACTGCTCAAGCCCGTAGGCGTAGGCGTCCTCACCGAGATCGCACGCCTCGGCGTAGTCGCCGCTCAGCCGGACCGTCCGCGCCAAGCCGGTGTAGATGTTGAGGTACGACGCGGGGTCGCTCGATTGGCCGCCCGCAGCACGGATGCCGCGGAGGACTTGCTCAAGCAGTGCGCGCGCTCCCGCGTAGTCGCTTCGGAGCCCGTAGTCGAGCGCCACGCTGTTGATGGCACGCCAAGTGCTCCAGTCCTCCTCCCCGAACCTCGCCTTGTACCGGCGCAGAGCCTCCTCGTCGATCTCGTACGCCGGCTGGAAGTCTCCGCTCGCCCGCAGATCGGCGGCCCGTCCGCGCAGCGCGCGCAGCGTCGTCTCGTGGTCGGGCGGGAGGGCCTTCTCAACCATTTCGAGCGTCCGGGCGCTGCGTTCGGTGGCCTCCGGATACTGGCCGAGCTCGCGCAGGAGGTTGCCCAGGTTGACGTGAAGCGTCAGGACGTCCTGGTGCTCGGGGCCGGAGGCCTTCGTCCAGTCCCGGATGAACGACTCCACGAAGGACTGCGCGGACGGGTAGTCGGCCGATGAGTACAAGTAGGTGATCATGTTGAGCGCGAGCTTGCGGACGTCCGGGTCCGGGCACTGCGCGACTTCGGCCGGTCCGACGTGCCCGAGCGCGTTCAGGTAGAAGGGCCAGTTCTTGGCGTCGTTCGGGTCGTCCGGGGTGTAGGCGGCCAGCAGCAAGTGGACCTCATGGCGGAGCCGGCGCTGTTCCGTCTCCGACAGCTCGTCGCGGACGAGCGCCTGGATCAGCCGGTGCACCTGGATGGTGCGGGCGGGCAGGTCCAGCCTGGCGAGAGCGAACCGGCCGAGCTCGCCGATGGCCCGGCCCAGCCGGATCGGGTCCGCGAGCAGCGCCGAGAGCTCGGTGCTCAGCCCGGGGATCACCTTGCTGAACGCGTCCCGCGGAATCGGCTCCGGCCCGAAGAACGCGCAGTACCGCAGGAGGATCAGCGCCTCGGGGAGCTTCTCCTCCAGACTGGCGACCGAGAGCCCCCACGCCGCCGTCATCGAGGCGGGGTACTCGGTCGGCTTGCCGTGGGAGAGGAGCTGGCTCGTGCGCTGCGCCAGCAACTTCAGGTACTCCGACACGGCGATGCCGGTCTCGGCGTGGAGGGCGCCCGCCTGCTCCAGCGCGAGCGGCAGGTCCCCGAGCTCCTCGGCGAGCCGGTCCGCGTCCTCTCGGCTGATCCCTCGCGGCACCCGCTTGGTGAGGAACTCGACGCTCTCCTCGCGGGTGAACACGTCGATCTGGACGGGGTCGACGATGCCCGCCCAGCGGTGGTTGCGGGACGTGATGAGGACGTGCCCCGGCCCCTGCGGGAGGATGTCGATCAGTTCCTCGGGCTCGTCGGCGTTGTCGAAGATCAGCAGCCAGTCGGTGTAGGGCTCGCCGCGGCGCAGCGCGTCCAGCACGGCGTTGGCCGCGTCCTCGACTCCGCTGACCGAGGCGGAGGGCAGGCCGAGCGGATGCGCCAGGCTCGCGAGCGAGGAGCGGATCAGGACGGGCTGGTCGGCCGGGATCCACCAGACGAGGTCGTAGCTGGAGCGGTAGCGGTAGGCGTACTCCACCGCCATCTGGGTCTTTCCAACGCCGCCAAGGCCGTGCAGGGCGTGCGGCACGACCGCCGTGACCCGGTTGGCCAGACCTTCGCGCAGGCGGCCCAGGAGGTCCGTGCGGCCGGTGAAGTTCTTGTTCCGGGGAGGGACCTTGCCCCAGACCTGGGGAATCCGTTCAGTGGTGGGCGACGGGTCCGGTTGTGAACTGATCACTCGATCCCCTTGCGTCACGCTGGAGCCTGTAGAGCAAGCTGCATCACGTCGTCGTCAAGTAATTGCATCAACCAGGACAGTATATTGAAGTCGGCGATTTAGATATGTGTCAGGTGACACTGACCGACCTTTTGGTTCTGGACGTGTTTCCTGTTGGTTTCGGCGCGTCCGAATCATTGCCGTATTTATGTCTGGCCACCGTGCTCTCTTTCTGTAACCATGGGCGGGAGGCCGCCTTTCGTGCGGCCGGGCATGGACCATCGATGAGCCTCAGCGCCCCGTACCAGGGAGAGGTAGATGCCGCACTCCTTCGTCATTTCCCCCGACGACGTCCGATCCGTGGTCGCCTCGGCCGACAACCCCGGTCTGCGGCGGCTGCGGCGGGAGTTGGCCCGGCCCAGTTCACCGGGCAGATTCGACAACAAGTGCGCGCACATCTGTGACCAGGAGTGCGATCACCGGCCGATTGCCTCCGCGCGGGTTCCGGCGGAGGTGTGACGCGCTGCCGCTCCCGGACGTGAGAGCGGCCGGCGGGCGGGCCGACGACGAATAACGGACGACCGGCCGTCGATTTTCGGAATGCCGGTGACGCATGCCCGTTCCGGTATTCCAGGCCGTTTCGAGCGGCGATCGGCTAGGCTCGAATGAGCCGATCGGCGCCATGCCGCAACGGGTGCCCGCTCATTGGACGGAACCATGACCGCGCAGTCTCCCCTCGGCCCGCCGGGCCCGCACCTGGGCGAGCGCGCGTTCGGCGAATCCGATCGGACGGCCTTCGGCGGCAGGGGCGCGGAGACGGCCGACGTGGCCGCGTTGTGGGCGCGGAACCGCCTCGTAGTGATGCACGGCATGGCCGGCGCCGGGAAGACCTCACTGCTGCGCGCGGGCATCGTCCCGTTCCTGAGGGACGACGGTGCCGATGTCCTGCCGGTGGCCCATGTCGCGCATCGGCCGCCCTTCCCCGTGGCCGCGCTGTCCGAGCGCAACGTCTTCCGGCTCGCCGTGCTGGCCTCGTGGTACACCCGTGCGTCACCGGTCCACATCTCCGAGGTGACGGTCGGTGCCTTCCTGCGCAGGCATCGCCGCATCGACCGGTTCGGCGACCGGCTTCCCCTGCTCGGCGCCATCGACGGGGCGGAGGCGCTGCTGCGCGCCTCCGGGCGGCACGAGCGGGACCGCCGCGACTTCGTGGACGAGCTGGCGGCCGCCATGAAGGAGGTGCCCGACCTGCACCTGATGCTCGTGGTGCGCTCCGATGCCGTGGACGAGGCCGTCGACCTCGCCGCCCGGCTCGGTCAAGCCCCGCCGGCCACCTACGAACTCGGGACGCTCACGCCCGAGGCGGCCCGTGAGGCCGCCGCAGTGTCGCTCGGGGTCACCGGGCCGCCCGGCGCGGCCGTCGCCGGTGCGCTGGTCCGGGAGCTCCGGACCGTGCGGGCGGCAGGCGGCGTCCAGACCACCTCGCGCGTCGAGCCCGTACTGCTCAGGCTGGTCTGCGAGCGACTCGCCGGGGAGTCGGCGGCCGTCCCGGAGATCCCCGCGGCGCGGCTGCGCACCGAGGTGGACCGGGTGCTGGTGGACTTCTGCGCGCACAGTCTCGCCACGATCGCGGCCGACCAGAGCCTTCCGGCGGGGACGTTGCTCTCCTGGTTCCGGTCCGTGTTCGGGGGCTCGCGCGGCCGCGCGGGCGTTCCCGCGGCCGGCTCCTGCGCGGACATGCCCGGCGCGGTCGTCGACGCGGTGCAGGACGCCCATCTCATCCGGGCCCGGATCCGGGACGGAGCACACTATTACGAGCTGCAGCACCCCCGGCTGATCGAGCCGCTGGAGCAGCTCCCCGAGAGCGCTGTCCCCATCCGGCGGCCCGGCCCATCGGCCCGGCTGGCGCAGGCGCACCGGGCGCTGTCCGACAGCGACCCCGAACTCGCGCGACGGCACGCGGAGGCGGCCGTCCGCGCCTGCGGCGCGGGCGACTTCAGGGTGCTCGCCGCCGCGACGACCTTCCTCGGCGACATCGCCTACGAACGCGGGGACGCCGAGACGGCGGTCGCCCATTACCGGGAGGCGGCGGAGTTCTCCGAGGCGGTCCCGGACAACGCCGCCGTCGGCTGGCTGCTGGCCGCAATCGGTCGCATCTTGCTGGCGAGCGACCCGGGCACCGCCGTCCGGGACCTCCAGGCGGCGGCCGGACGGCTGCCGCACGAGTTGTCGATCCAGACCGCCCTGGGGCAGGCGCTCTTGCGCTCCGGGAGGATTCGCGCGGCCCGTGCCGTGTTCGAGGACGTCCTCGGCCGGGACAGCACCAACCGCGAGGCGCTGACCGCCAACCGCGAGGCGCTGACCGCCAAGCGGGACGTGTCCGGTATCGCGTAGATAAGTCGCCTTTGCGGCACACTTTCCCCATGTTCCGTGTGGGAGTATTGCCGTCCTTTGCGGGCAATTGGCGATATTCGACATCGATCTTCCTATGTCGCATTCGATGTCGAGGGTGAGGCCACGCGGGGGGGCTGGACGCTCTCCCGAGTCGGTGACCGGACAATTGCGTCGGCTGCTAGGATCCCTTTCGCGTCCGGGCCCGCGCGCGGGCCCGGACGCGAAAGGACGGCGCACCGGCATTTTGGCGACTCCTGACGGAAACTTGTGTCCAATGTGACCATGGTGTCCTATTTGGCTGGGCACTTCGAAGGTGAACCGTAGTGGTACAGGAGCGCTGGGGTGGTGACCACGGTACGAGATGAGGAGAGGTCAGAAGGTGACCGCCACCCCATCGGAATCGAGTCCTCGAAATGGTGGCGGTGCGACCGAGGACAATGGTCAGCAGAATGGCTCGTGGCGTCGTGATTTTCGGCTATTACTGAGCGGGTCCGCACTTTCGCAACTGGGCACGCTGGGGGCGGCCGCCGCCAATCCGCTGCTGGCGCTGGCGCTGACGGACTCGCCGATCGTGGCGGGCTGGGTGGCCGCCGCGAGCACGCTGCCCGGGCTCTTCCTGCACGTGCCGGTCGGGTTGCTCGTGGACCGCTACGACCGCCGCCGGATCATGCTGGTCAGCCAGGTGATGCGGGTCGTCAACTCGGTGCTGCTGGTCATCGGGCTGGTGAGCGTCGCGGAGCCCTGGCCGCTGCTCGTCGTGGCGGCGGTGATCGATGGTACGTGCGCCGTCTTCTTCCGGATCGCCGAACTCGCCGCCGTGCGCTTCGTGGTGCCGGACGGCGAGGCCGAGAGCGCGATGGGCAAGAGCGAGGCCCGGCACCATCTGGCGCTGGTGCTCGGGCGGCCGGTGGGCGGCGTGCTGTTCGCCGCCGGACGCGCCTTCCCTTACATACTCGACGCGCTGACCTCCTTGGTCTCCGTCGTCTCCCTGCTGCTGCTGAAGACCAAACTGCTCCAGTCGACCACGGCGCCGGAGGAGGCGCCGAAGATGTCGAAACGCGGGATGCTGATTTCCGCAAGAGAGGGTTTCCTGCGCATCTATCAGGACCGCTTCCTCTTTATTTCGCTGCTCGTCTGCGCGATCGCGAACATCGGCTTCCAGATCGTCATCCTGCTGCTCGTGGTCGAGGCGGAGCGGCAGCGGCTCTCCGGCTCGGTCATCGGCGCGATGCTGGCGACGTCGGGGGTGAGCGGATTCTTCGGGGCCCTCACCGCCCCGGCGGTCGTGCGCCGACTCAAGCCCGTCGCGACGGTCAAATACTGTGTCATTTTCTGGCTGCCGTTCCTGCTGATCGTCGCCAGTACGCAGAATCCGCTGATCGGCATGTCCGCGTGGGGCGTCTGCAGTTTCATGGGGGCGTACATTAATGTCGCGCTGGCCGTGCACCAGAGCAGGGTCATCCCCACCGAAGTGCTGGGCCGGGTGGAGGGCGTCAGCCAGTTCCTCACGACCGGTGCGGTGACGATCGGGGCCTTCGCGGGCGGCTACGTCATCACCGCGTTCGGGACCCGGCTCACGGCGGTTCTCGTCGCGGCGGCGTTCGCCGGCATCGTGGCCGCCGTCCTCGTCCTGGTGCGCGATCCGGCCCGCGTTCCGGCCCGCGACGCGGCACGAAGCGCGGAACGGAACACCGAACGGCGGCCCGAGGTTCCTTCCCCGCCGGACCGGGTGACAAGTGCCGCCGTGGAGTCCGGAGGAAAGGCGCCGATCGGCGGCCGGCCGGTGCCCCTGGGCGGAACGCATGGACTTCCGGTCGAGATGCCCGCCGTCCGGCCGTGATCTCCGACAACACCTCCTCATCACGTCGGCGCCATTCGAACTGTGTGAGATGACACATTGGTGGCGGCCTATTCCGGTCGCTTGGGATCGGGTGTAACGGCGCCCTTGCGGTGCATGGTGCGGAGGTACGCTTCCAGCGTCGAACTTGGCGGCATTCTCCACCGCCATCCTTCGGTCGGAGGCGGAGCGTTTGATCACGTCGCTGAACGTCGATGATCAGCATCGGCTCGTCGAGGCGATCCGTCGCATCGACGCGATGAGCGTCCAGCGTGAGCGTGCCGTCCATGTGCAGGCGCTGGAGCGCGATCTCGGGCACCGGCTGGACTACGTCCACCACGACAAGGACATGCTCGACGTATGGGCGCTGGTCGACGCGCTGCTCACCTATCCCGGTGCGGCGCAGGCCCTGGTGCGGATCCTGGAGACGTTCTATCCGGCCAGCCTGTCGGTCCGGGCGCTCGGGGAGCTCGTCGCCGAGCTGCTGCCGGAGCCGTGGCTCGACCAGGCCGAGCGGCGCGAACTGCACGAGCTGATCACGTCGCTGGAGCGGACCGATCCGGGGCTGACGCATCTTGGACGGTTCCCGATGCTGTACCGGCGGGCGGTCGGCCCCGCTTGGCCGTCGCTTGAGCGTGAGGTTCGCAGCCTGCATGACGTCGTCGCCCTGTTAGAGGAGATGCCTGCCGGGCCGGACGGCATCCCGCCGCTGCTTGTGTTCGTGAACGATTTAGCTGAGTACGCGGGGTATCCGACGGCGGGCGCCTTTCGGGACTGGGTGCGCCGGCAGGTCGAGGCGCAGGGCCTTGACCGCGCCGCGCTGCAGTGGGGCGGCGGAGAGCCCGCGGCGGTGCGCGGCGGGCCGCCGGAGCCGGCCGAGAACTACCTGGTCATCGAGTGCGCGCCCGACGCGCTGGAGGCGGACCGGTACCTCGTCACCGCGTGGCTCCAGGTGGGACGCGAGCCCGGCAGCACGCTGTACGGCAGCGACGAGGCGCTGCCGCTCAGCCGGATCCCCGAGTTGCTCGAACGGCTGCTCACCGCGGAGAGCTCGGTGATCGGGCGGCGCGGACCCGACCTCACCATCGAGTTCATCCTGCCCCGCGCGCTGCTGGACCATCCGGTCGAGCAGGCCAAGATCAATATCGCCGGGTTCGAGCACCGCGTCGGGATCCGGTACCCGGTGGTCGTGCGGAGCCTCGACCGGATGCGGCACGCCGCCGTCCACCACGACTGGCGGCACAAGTGGGACTGGCTGTCCGGCCATTCGGTCGATCCGCCGGTCTGCCTCGTGGCGCGGGCCGGCGAGTACGACAAGGAGGAGCTGTTCTCGCGGCTCTCCACGGAGTCCACGGCCGTCCTCGCGCTGGCCTTCCCGCCGTGGGGCGGCGAGAGCGGCGAGGCGGACGAGCACTGGGTCGGGCTGGTCGCCGGCATCCCCGTCGTCGCCTGGTGCCGGGACGGGCGCTACCCCGCCCAGTTCGCCCGGGAGGTCAAGGAGCTGCTCGCGGCGGACCTGATGAAGCTTCCGCGCCGGACGATGGAGCTGCGCCGGCAGGCGCTGGCGAGCGGCTCCGACGCCACCGGCCATCTCGGCCTGCACCTGACGCTCGTGTTCGACGATGCCGACCGCATCCCGGAGCCGTACGTGCGGCTCCGGCCACCCGCATAGCCCTCTCCTCCCCCCGGAAGGCGTCCATGACGACAGAACCAGAGACCAGCGGCCTCGACGGTGACTGGCGCATCTACCGGGGCGACAGCCGGCCGCACGACCGGGTGCGGCGGCTCCCGCCGCCCCCGCCGTGGCGCCGTTTCAGCCCGGAGGACGCGGCCGGCGGACGAGGGCAGCGGGACCTGCAGCAGGCGGTCTCCTACCGGCCGGACGAGTCGGTGGTCGACAAGGTCAACGCGGCCGTCCTGCTGCGGCGCCCGCTGCTGGTGACGGGCAAGCCGGGGTCGGGCAAGTCCACGCTCGCCTACAACGTCGCCTACGAGCTCGGGCTCGGCTCCGTCCTGTACTGGTCGATCACCAGCACGACGACGCTGCAGAACGGGCTGTACGACTACGACGCGATCGGCCGGCTGCACGAGAGCAGCCTGCGCGGCACGGGCGGCCGGGGGGACGCCGCCGAACCGCCTGACATCGGCCGCTATATCCGGCTCGGGCCGCTCGGCACCGCGCTGCTGCCGGGCGACCTGCCCCGCGTCCTGCTCATCGACGAGCTGGACAAGAGCAACATCGACCTGCCGAACGACCTGCTCAACGTCTTCGAGGAGGGCCGGTTCAGCATCCTGGAGCTGCAGCGGCTGCCCGAGGAGCAGGCGAGCATCCACGTGATGACCGCCGACGGCGGCGAGCGCGTGCCGATCGACCGGGGCGAGGTGCGGTGCGGGCAGTTCCCCATCGTCATCATCACCAGCAACGGGGAACGCGAGTTCCCGCCCGCGTTCCTGCGCCGGTGCGTCCGGCTGGGGATCGAGCCGCCCGACCGGGACCGGCTCGCGGAGATCATCGAGGCGCATCTGGGCCCCGAGGCGCGGGACGCCAGCGACGGGCTCATCGAGGAGTTCCTCGCCCGCCGCGTCGACGGGGCGCTCGCCACCGACCAGCTCCTCAACGCCGTCTACCTCGCCACGTCGGGGAGCAGGCCGCCCGAGACCAAGCTGAAGGAGATCCTCAACACCGTGCTGCGGCCCATCGAGAGGCCCGGCGCGGGATGATCGAGCGGCTCGTCGAGGCGCTGGCCGGGCTCGCCCCGCCGCCCACGGCCGAGGAGACGGCGGACGCGCTGTGGCTCGCCGACTGGTTCCGGACGCACGAGGGCACGACCCATCTGGCGGCGGACGGGTCCGGCGAGCCGGACGGCGGCGACCGGCCCGGCCCGGCGCCGCCGCCCGCCCCGCCGCCGGAACCGCCCGCGCCGCCCGGGCGGGAGCCCGCACCGCCGCGCGCGGCCGAGGCCGGTCTCTACCTCGCCGGGCAGGACGTGCCCGCGACCGCGTTCCCCGTCCGCATGCCCGCCATGCCGGCCATCACGGGCACGTTGCCGCTCTCGCGGGCCCTGCGTCCGCTGCGCGCGACCGTGCCGTCACTGACCCGGCGGCACCTCGACGAGGCGGCGACCGCGCAGCGCATCGCCGAGACCGGCGTGTGCGAGCCCGTCATGGTGCCGGCGCAGGAGCGGCGCCACGACCTGGCCCTCGTCGCGGACGTCGGCCCGTCGATGGTCGTGTGGCGGCAGACGGTGGACGAGCTGAGGCTGCTGCTTCAGCAGCTCGGCGCGTTCCGCGACATGCGGACCTGGTACCTGGACACCGGTGCGCGTCGGCTGTCGCTGCGCACCGGCTCCGCCTTCGGCCCCGGTGCCGAGCGCGACCCGGACGAGCTCGTCGACCCGACGCACCGGCGCCTCATCCTCGTCGTCAGCGACTGCATCGGCGCGGCCTGGCAGGACGGCCGGGCCGCCGCGCTGCTCGACCGGTGGGGCCGCGCCGGCACCGTCGCGATCGTCCAGCCGCTGCCGCAGCGGCTCTGGTGGCGGACCGCGGCGGCCATCGAGCCGGTGCGGTTCGGCGCGTCCGGCCCGGCGGTCGCCAACGAGCGGCTCACCGTGGCGCTGCCGCCGCTGCGGCCGTCCGACGATCGGCCCCTCGGCATCGCCGTCCCGGTCGTCGAGCTGAGCGAGCGGTGGCTGCGGTCGTGGGCGGGCATGGTCGCCCGCGGCGGCCGGGACGTCATGGGCGCCGCCGTGTTCACCGGACGGGCGGTGGCGCATCCGCCGCCCGCCGAGGCCGACGGCGGCGCCCTGTCCCCGGAGATGCGGGTCAAGCAGTTCCGGGCGTCCTCGTCGCCGGCGGCGTTCCGGCTGGCGACGTTCCTCGCGGCGGCGCCGCTGCGGCTGCCCGTGATGCGGCTCGTCCAGCGGGCGATGCTGCCGGAGTCCACGTCCGCCGACCTGGCCGAGGTGTTCCTCAGCGGCCTGCTGCGGATGGTGGAGCGTCCGTCCGGCGGGGGAGAGGAGGAGATCGCCTACGAGTTCCACGACGGGGTCCGGGAGATCCTGCTGCAAGGGCTGCGCAGGCGCGAGGTGTACCAGGTGCTGCGCGCGGTGTGGGGCGTCGTCCGCGACCGCATCGGCTCGTCCCTGGACTTCCCCGCCCTGCTCGCCGCGGTCGGCCGGGGCGAGGCGCAGCTCCCGCCGGAGCTGCCGTTCGCGCAGGTCGCGGCCCAGGCGCTCGCGGGCCTCGGCGGGCCGTACCGGCAGATGGCGAAACAACTGGCGAGCGGCGGCACCGCACCCGACGCGCTCACCGGTCCGGGCCCTGACGCCGACGCCGCGGCGCCGCGCGGCACGCTGCCGGGCGCGCCCGCGAGGGCCGAGCCGGCGCCGGCGCCGCGCCGGTGGCTGCCCGGCCGCAACCCCGACTTCGTCGGACGCGACAGGCTGCTCACGGCGGTGCGGACCGCGCTGCACGACGGCGCCGCGGCCCTCCTGCCGCGTTCGGAGTTCGCCATGGGCGGCGAGGGCAAGTCGAACCTCGCGGTGGAGTACGCCTACCGCCACGACGGCGACTACGACCTGGTGTGGTGGATCCCGGCCGAGCAGACGACGTCGGCGCGCGCGGCCCTCGCGCTGCTGGCCCGCCAGCTCGACATGCCGATGAGCGACGACATCAAGGAGACCGTGGACGACGTCCTGCGGGCGCTGCGCGACGGCCGGCCCTACGGCCGCTGGCTGCTGATCTACGACAACGCGCAGGATCCCGAGCAGGTCGTCCCGCTGACCCCGGCGGCGCTCGGCGAGCCCGGTCAGGTCCTCGGCCCCGGCCGCCACGTGCTGGTGACCTCGCGGGACCGCCGCTGGGAGCGGCACGCGTCCGTGGTCGACGTCGACGTCTTCGAGCGGCCGGAGAGCATCGCGCTGCTGCGGCGCCTGGTGCCGCGCCTGACGGAGGCGGAGGCCGACCTGCTCTCCGAACGCGTCGGCGACCTTCCCCTCGCGGTGCACCAGGCCGCGGCGTGGCAGGCCGTCACCGACGGCACCGTGGAGGACTACCTGCGGCTGTTCGACCGCCGCCTCACCGAGATCGTCGCGGCGGCCCCGTCCGGCGACGACTTCCCGGTGTCGCTGGCGGCCGGGGTGAGCCTGAACCTCGACCTCCTCCGGGAGAAGGCGCCCGTCGCCTGGGCGCTGCTGGAGCTGTGGGCCGTCTTCGGCCCCGAGCCGGTGCCCTGCGGGCTGCTCGCCGCGGGCGGGTCGGCGGCGCTGCCCGCCGAACTCGCCGGGCTGCTGGCGGACGAGACCCGGCTGCGGGACGCGATGCGCGCGATCGCGCGGTTCTCCCTCGCCCGCTTCGACGAGGAGTCGGCGGCGCTCCAGGTGCACCGGCTCGTCCGCGCCATACTGAACGACCGGCTCGGCGAGGACGGGCGGCGCCGCGTCCGGGACCAGGTGCACGCGGTGCTGGCCGCGGCGACGCCCGACGACCCGCCGGAGGTGGAGTCCACCTGGGAGCGCCGGGCCGAGATCACGCCCCATGTCGTCCCGTCCGGGGTGTTCGAGGCGGACGAGTACGGCATCCGGCTCGTCGGCATCGACCAGGCGAAGTTCCTCAACATGTCGGGGGAGTACGAGGGCAGCCGGCGGCTGGCGGAGATCGCGCTGGACCGCTGGCTGGAGCGGTACGGCGCCGACGACGACGCGGTCCTGGACGTGTCCCGCGTCCTCGCCAACGCCCTGCGCGGCCTGGGCGACAACCGGGCGGCCGCCGACCTCAGCGAGGAGAACCTCGCCCGGACGCGGCACAAGTTCGGGGCCGACCACATCCAGACCCTGTTCGCCGCCGCCGGGTTCGGCGCCGACCTGCGCTTCCGCGGCGAGTTCCGCCGCGCCTACGAGGTCGATCTCGACGCCTGGCGCCGGATGAGCCAGCTGCAGGGGCCGGGCGGTGGTGGCACGCAATTGGCCGCCGGCAATCTTGCGGTAGACCTGCGGATCTTGGGGGAGTTCCACGAAGCATACGGCATCGACCTGGGGGTCTGGCGGACGCAGACGCGGGAGGAGCCGGGCCAGCCCTACCGGCTGCGGTTCCGCACTGCCCATGACCTCGCGCGCGACCTGCACGCGCTGGGCCGCTACGCCGAGGCCTACGCGATGCAGGCCGAGAGCCTGGACGGTCTCCGGCCAGTCCTCGGCCCCGGTCACGCGATGGTCTTGCAGGCGAAAATGAGCCACGCGGGCACGCTGCGGAAACTCGGGCGGTCGGCGGAGGCGCACCGCCTGGCCGCCGAGACGTTCGCCGCCAACGTCCGCCGGTTCGGCGAGACGCATCCGAACACGCTGGCCAGTAAGGTCTGCTTGGCGCTCGCCACGAGTGCGATCGGGCGTCCGAGAGAGGCGCTGCCGCTCATCGACGCAGCGCTGGACGGCTACCGCCAGGTGATGGGGGAGGAGCATCCGTTCGTGCACGTCTGCGCCGTCGACCGGGCGGTAGTACTGCGTCGGCTGGCGGAGGTGTATGCGGCGCAGGAGGCCGACCGGGCGGCGCTGTCGAGTCTTGAAGCAGGGATCCTCGGCCCTGGCCACTACTATGCGCTGTGCGCCACGGCGGGGCTGGCCAACGACTACTACCTGCTCGGCGAACTGGAGGCCGCGGCTCGGCTGCTGGCCGACGCGCGGAGCAAGATGATCGCCGCCCTCGGCGAGCGGCACCCCTACGCGCTCGCCGTCACGGTCAACCTGGAGCGGGCTCGCGCCGCCATGGGCGGCGGCGAGCGCGACGCCACGCCGTCCCTTGCTCTGTTGGCGCGGGTGCTTGGCGGCAGCCATCCGGAGGTGCGCGCTGCCCAACACGGCGAACTACTCGAATGTGACATTGAGCCCACCGCGCTGTGACCGTCCCCGGGCACGTGCGGAGACTAGTGGGGTTAGCGAGTTCCGGACGGCTGGGCGAGGGCGAGATCGCGCTCCACGGTCCGGCCGATGTGGCCGATCAGCTTCAGCAGGTCGGGGCAGTACACCGACGGGTTGAGGTAGCCGCTGCCCGCCCGGTAGCGGTGCGCGTAGGCCCCGCCGCCGCACACGTCGCGGACCGCGCACGCTGCGCAGGTGCCGGGCAGCGCTGCGCGGCCGATCTGCCGCGCGACCACGCCCGGATGCCACAGCGCGTCGTCGAAGGAATGGTCGAAGACGGTGAGGCCGGTCTCGGGCGCACCGGCGTAGGACGTCTTGAGCGAGTCGACCTGCTGGAGCGTGCCATCGGTGTCGACGACGAGCATGGCGACCGGGGACAGCCCGACGTTCTCGCTCCGGCTCTGCCCGCCGAGCAGCACGTTCATGATCTCTTCGAACAGCCGGACGCCGGTCTCCTTGCGCGGCGCCCGGTACCAGCGGTCGAACACCGCGATGAGCCAGTCGGCGTAGGGGGTGCCGCCGCCGTTCACGGGGCGGCGGGGCGGCGGGACGGCCCACGTCCCGTGGGGGAGCAGGAAGTCGATGCGCGGCGGGCTCGTCTCAAGGAGCGCCTCGTAGGTCCGTATCGGATCGTTGTCGAGGTCGACCGTGCAGAGGAGTCCCCCGTAGAGCCGCCGGTGTGAGCCCGCGAGCCGGTTCAGCCCGCGCATCACCTCGGCATGGCTCCCGCGCCCGTTGGCGCGGAGTCGGTGCCGGTCGTGCCCCTCGCGGTCGCCGTCGAGGCTGACCGAAACGCCGACATCGTGCTCGTCGAGCATCGCCAGCATCGTGTCCGTGAGCAACACCCCGTTCGTCTGCATGCTCACCTCGACGTCGCAGGAGGACGGCACCGCGGCGCGGAGCCGGTCGACGGACGCGGCGATGGCCGCTCTCCCCGCCAGCAGCGGCTCGCCGCCGTGCAGGACGATCGCCACATCGGCGAGAGCGTGGCTCCGGACGTGCTCGGCCACCCTGGCAGCCGTGGCGTCGAGCACCTCGGTTGGCATCGCGGCGGGACGGTCCCGCCACGACTGGTCCGCGCTCTCGTAGACATAGCAGTAATCGCAGGCGAGATTGCAACGGCCGTGGATCTTGAGGACGAATTCCGAAAACGGGACGGGCCGCCATCCGCGCGCCTTGAGCATGGGGATGTCGAGGCCGTGCGACGGCCACTCACCAGACCCTGCTCCGAACATCAGCGACCGCTGCATTCTGATGCGCTGCGATGAGTAACGGGCACGGCCCTCCCTCTCGACCCGCGACTCGGAAGTGTGTGTCCTGCTCGTCCGTGGGCTCAGGTACTCCAGCTTACCGGCGGCGACGGCGAGCTAGCATGTTGTCGAATCCGGCCCAGACGGGGCGCGGGTCGTTCAGTTCGTCGCGGATGCGCCGCAGCGCGGAGTTCAGGACCGCTCTCTCGGGCGCCAGCGCGGCCTCGAGTTCGCGGCGCGGGGGAGGCGTCCGGAAAAGGCCCTTGAGGCCGCCGGACTCTGATGCCCTGCCATGAGTGACCCGCACGGCCGTCTCTCCTTCTTTCCCCGCTTGTCCCGCGAATCGGAAATGCGTCGCGCTCCCTCTGTGGGCTCAAGAGGACCAGACTAGCCGCGACGCGACGATCATATGGACCCCGTGGCGTCCCACGGGCAAATCTTCGGAGAAGACACGCCGTGGATTTCTTTGTGTCGCCCGGTCGGTTGGCGGTGCTTCGGAGGTGCTGGCCGGAACTACTTGCCGAAACGCGTCCTAGCGGCGGCCGTTCTCCCGTCCATCACCGCATGCGCCGGATATGCGGCACTTCCTGGGACGGCGGGGCTGAATGTGTCCGTTGACACACTCCGCTTGCCGGAGTCGGTCGAGGGTTGCACAGTGGGATCGGCAGCGACCACCGGTGTGAGGTGCCCGTGACGGAGACCCTGCGCCCGGCGCCCAAGGAGTGGCGGCCCGGGGGGATGTGCTCGTTCTTCCTCTGCGACATCGCCGGGTTCAGCGCCGCGTCCCGTGCCGATCCGGTGCGGGTGCGGGTGCGGAAGGCGATGTACGAGGGGCTCGACCGGAGCCTGGCGGGTGCCGGGCTGCGGCTCGACGACTGCTACCACGAGGACCGCGGGGACGGGGTGATGGTCGTCCTGCCGGCGCATGTCCGGACGGAGTTGCTGCTGACGGCGGTGGTCGACCGGCTGCGCGCGGAGGTGCGGCACCACAACTCGGCGGCGAGCGAGGCGGCGCTGATGCGGCTGCGGGTGGCGGTCAACGTGGGCGAGGCCGAGTCGGACGGGCGCGGCATCGTCAGCACGGCGCTGACGCACGCGTTCCGGTTGCTGGACGCGGCTCCGCTGAAGGAGGCGGTGGCCGCGGCCGAGACCGGGATCGCGCTGATCGTCTCGCGGCGGGTGTACGACGACGTGGTGCGCCACGGGCGGGGCCTGGTCGATCCGGGCGACTACTACCCGGTCGAGGTGCGGGTGAAGGAGACGTCCGACGAGGCGTGGGTGAGGGTGCCGGGCGGCAGGCCCGTCCGTCCCGCCGGGGGGACGCCCGCGGTGCCCGAGCCGCGGATCGGGTTCGAGGTGCCGCCGGGCCCGGCCGAGGTGCCGCTGCCCGCGCTGTTCCGCGTCGTGGACGGCCTCCTGGAGATCCCCCGGCTGCGCGCCGAGCGCGGCCGTGACCAGGTGGTCGCGGCGCTGTCGCTGGAGATCGCCGGGGCGGTGCCGCGGTCGGCGGAGGCGCGCGCCGACCTGTTCGCCATCGTCCAGACCTGCCTGGACTACTCGGGCGGGTTGCAGCAGCTCCTTCAGGCGATCCAGGGGTTCGTCGGCGAGTCGATGGCGGTGCGGCGCCTGGAGCGGACGATCGCCCAGTCCCTGCTGCCGCCCGCCGACGACGCCTGGCCGGGCTGAATCAGCCCTTGGTGAGGGTGGCCATCGCGCGGTCCGGTTCCCAGTGGGCGCGCAGCGAGGTGATCCGGCCCTCGTCGTCCACGGTGTAGATCAGGACGCAGTCGATGGTCATGGTGGAGCCGTCGGGGGTCGTGGTGATGATCGTGGCGACGTTCGCGCAGCAGGGGCCGTTGGCGAAGGAGTCGGCGACGGTGAACCGGAATCCGGCGATCGTCGACACGAAATTGTCCCAGAAGGCCGTGATGCCGTCCGGGCCTCGGTGGCCGTCGCCGGTCGGGTCCAGGAAGGACGGTCCGACGGGGTCTTCGATGAGGGCGTCCTCGGTGAAGAGGCCCAGCCAGTCGTCCTTGCGGCCCTCGACGACCGCGGCCATCGAGGCCCGGGCGGCGCGGCGCGCCGGATGGTCGGCCTCGGGGGCGTTCCAGGTGATCGCGTCCATGGCCGAATTGTAACGTGTTCTCGTTTTATTGGACCTTGGTGATCACGCCCTCGGCGAACCGCTCCAGGGCCTCGATCTTGTCGGCCAGCGGCTGGGTGTCGGGGCCCTTGGCGTAGGGCATCCGGAAGCCGACGATCACATCGGTGACGCCCTTGTCCTCCAGCCGCTTCACGCCGTCGGGCGTGTAGGCGTCCATGGAGATCACGTGCACCTCGAACGGCTCGCCGGCCTTGCCCTCCTGCTCCCGGATGCTCTGCAGCCTGGCCAGCAGCGCGTCCAGGTCGTCGCCGCCGGCGTGCATCCAGCCGTCGCCGCGCACGACCGCCCGCCGCAGCGCCGGCTCGCTGTGCCCGCCGACGAGGATCGGGTACGGCTGCGCGGGCGCCATCTTGATCGCCGGGACGTCGAAGTGCTCCCCGTGGAACTCGAAGTACTCGCCGGTGCTGAGGCCGCGCAGGATGTCGATGGCCTCGTCCATCCGCCTGCCGCGCCGCTCCCACGGCACGCCCATCACCTGGAAGTCCTCGGGCCAGGGGCTCAGCCCGACGCCCAGCCCGAGCCGCCCGCCGGTCAGCGCCGCGATCGACATGGCCTGCTTCGCCACCAGCACCGGCGGCCGGATCGGCAGCTTGAGCACGAACGGCGTGAACCGCAGCGTGCTGGTCACCGCCCCGAGCGCCGCGATGAGCGTGAAGGTCTCGATGAAGGGCTTGTCCTCCAGGAACTCCCTGTTGCCGTCCGCGGTGTAGGGGTAGGTCGAGTCGGACTCCTTCGGGTAGACGAGCGAGTCGGCGACCGACATGCTCGTGTACCCGGCCGCCTCCGCGGCCCTGGCCAACGGCACGTAGTACGAGGGGTCGGTCATGGCCTCGGCGTAGGTGAACCTCATGCCCAGATACTAGAACCCGTTCTAATCCCGTGCCAGGCATGATGGACGCATGATTCCCGCCGGCCTCTCGACCCGCACGTGGGAGTCGCTCGTCGCGGCGGGCGCGGAGCGGCGGTTCCGCGCGGGCGACGTCCTGCTCCGGCAGGGCGACCCGCCGTCCCACGTGCTCCTTCTGCTGGAGGGCAGGATCAAGGCGCTGCTCGCCCTCCCGGACGGGGAGATCCTGCTGCTCGCCGTACGCGGGCCGGGCGAGCTGCTCGGGGAGATCGCCGTCCTGGGCGGCGACGACCGCTCGGCCACCGTCGTCGCGATGGACGCGTGCGTCACCCGCGCCCTCCCGGCCGACCGCTTCCGCGCGCTGGTCAGCGCCGCCGGTGCGGAGGCGGACCTGCTGCGCCATGCGATGCGGCGGCTGCGCGAGGGGGAGGAGTGGCGCGCGGAGACGGCCGCGCTGCCGGCGGGGCCCCGCGTCGTCCGGGCCCTGCTGCGCCTCGCCGTGACCGGCGCCGAGGTCGGGCTCGGCCAGCAGGAGATCGGGCAGGCGGTCGGCCTGTCCCGCGGTGTCGTCGCCGCCGAGCTGGCACGGCTGCGGGAGCTGGGCGTCGTGTCGACCGAGCGCGGCCGCACCGTCATCACCGATCGCCGCCGGCTCCGCGCCCTGGCCGCATCAGGCCGGGACTCTGTCTGATATCTGACAGAGCGTTCGGCGGGACGTCGGCAGTGTTGTGGCCATCCGCACCCATCTGGGAGGCCGCATGGAGGAGTTCCGCGCTGTCCTGGTCGTGGACGCCGAGAAGTTCAGCGCCCACCGCGACGCCGAGCTGCCGGACGTCCACTTGGAGATCCGGCGGGCCCTGACCGCCGCCTTCGAGGCGAGCGGGCTGGGGGAGACCTGGCAGAAGGCCCGCTTCGTCGAGAGCACCGGGGACGGGATCCTCGCCGTCCTGCCGCAGGAGGCGGTGCCCGCGCTCGTCGCCCCCTTCGCGCGCCGCCTCCAGGACGAGCTGGCCGCGAGCGCGCCGGGGCTGCGGGCGCGCGGGCTGCGGCTGCGGCTGCGGGCCGCGCTGCACGTGGGCCTCGTGGACGACGAGCGCGCCGCCGCCCCCGCGATCTCCACGGCCGTCATCGACGCGTGCCGGCTGCTCGACAGCCGGCCGCTGCGCGACGCCCTCGACCACAGCGACCCGGAGGTCACCTTCGCGGCCTTCGCGTTCTCGCGGGAACTGTTCACCGCCTACGTCGAAGGCGGGCGCACCGCCCTTCGCGCGAGCCAGGTCACGGAGGTGGAGGCGAAGGTCAAGCAGTACGCCAAGCCCGCCTACCTGTACGTGCCGGTGCCGTCCGGGAGGGGGCGGCCGGACGGCGGCGAGAAGCCGGCCGACCCTGCCCCGCCGCCACCGGCGTCCGGGACGTCGATCAGCGGCATCACGATCAGCGGGGACGACTCCCAGAACGCGTTCGGCAACACGGTCGGCGGCGACTTCCGGCAGGAGCGGTCATGACGGCGGTCGAGGACGTCACGATCAGCGGGGACGAGACGCAGAACGCGTTCGGGAACACGGTCTCCCGCGACCTCGTCATGCACTTCCACGCCGGGCGCGGGCGCTCCCCGATGGGCCTGTCGGAGAGCGAGATCGGCGAGCGCGTCGCGGGCTACGTGCGCGCCGGGAACCACGACCTGATCGTGGACGCCCTGCGCCGCGACCGCGTGGTCGCGCTCGCCGGGGACGAGGGCGCCGGGGTCACGACCACGGCGGTCGCGGCGGCGCGGGAGATCCGCCCCGACCTGCCGATCCGCCCGTTCTCGTCGGCGGAGGACGACGCGGAGGAGAATTGGAGCGCGGACTGCGCGTACCTGGTGCGCGCGGCCGACGAGGACGACGCGTCGCGCCTCCGGTCCCGGATGGAGGTCGCCCTCGGCAGGTCCCGGGGGATCGTCCTCGTGCTGGGGACCGTGGCGGAGCTGCGCCGGTTCGAGTTCCTCGCGCCGGTGCCGGTGGAGCCGCCGCCCGCCGACGCCGTCTACCGGCGCCGGCTCGACGTGTGCCGCCTCGGCGGCACGCAGTGGCCCCACTGGGAGCGCGCCGCCGAGCTGCTGAAGGGCGGCTCGCCCGCGGACGGCCGCCGGCTCGCCGACCTCGTCCGGGAGACCGGCGACGCCGCCGAGGCCGAGCGCGCCTACCTCGGGTGGGAGGAGCAGCTGCGCGGCTGGTTCGCCGACTACCCGGGCCTGCGGGACAGGACGCTGCTGATCGCCGCCGCCGCGATCGCGCCGGCGAGCGAGTCGGGCGTGTACGGGGCCGCGCTGTCGCTCGCCAGGCATCTGCGCATCAACGTGGAGGGCGGCGGGCTGGCCTGGTGCCCGTCCGCCGCGCTCAGCGACCTGCTCGGCGCGGACCGCGAGGACGACCGGATCCTCTTCCGCCGGCACGGCTACGCGTCCTCGGTGCTGCGGCACGCCTGCCGCGACTACCCGCTGGTGCGGACCGACCTGCTGGCGTGGCTGTCGGAGCTGCCGACCGACGACGCCGTGGGCCTGGACGAACCGCTCCAGCGCAAGGTCGCCACCGTCTTCGCCCACCTGGCCGCGGACAACGGCATGCCCGGCTGGATCCGGCAGACGGCGTACGACTGGGCCCGGCGCGGGCAGCCGGACCTCGCCTACCTGGCGCTGGTCGAGACCTGCCTGCACCCGGTCGTCGGCGGGCGGGTGCGCAGGGTCCTCTACGAGTGGTCCAAGGAGCGGGGGACGCCGCAGACGCTGAAGCTGACGATCGTCCGGGTCTGCCAGGTGCTCGGCGGGACGTATCCGTCGATCGCCCTGACGCGGCTCAAGCACCTCGCGACGTTCGGTGACGCCCAGGTCCGCGACGAGGTCGTGGACGCGGCCATCGGCCTGGCGACCGCCCACGGCGACGAGGTCGCCAAGGCGGCACTGGCGTGGTGCGGCGCCGCGGCCGGGTTCGGCTCGGAGCGGGACGCCGCCCGCCTCGCGGGCGTGGCGCTGCGGATCCTGCTCGCCATGCCGGACGGCGTCGACCCGGTCAGGGCCGGTGCCGTCCTGGACGCCATCGGGCGGCTGGCGGTGTGCGGCGAGGGCGTCCGCACCGTGGCGCTGGCGGCGGCGCTGCGGCTGGCGGCCGTCCACCGGGCCGAGGTGCTGCGCAGGGCACTGGTCTGGGCGGACTCCGGGGCCGACCTGTCCGGGGCCGGAGGGCGGCTCCCGTGGTTCGGCGCGGCGCTGTTCCTGAGGCTGGCGGGCGACCGCGGCGCGGACGGCGCCGCGGTCGTCCTGACCGGGCCCGGCGCGGTCGAGCCCGCCGCGTGCGCGTCCCCGTGGTGGTTGCTGCTGGCCATGGAGACGGGGGCCGCGGCGGGGCTGGACGGCGTCCTCCAGGCGATCGAGCTCTGGCTCGACACGGCGGAGGCGCGGCCGGACCTGCGGCCGCGGATCGTCGCCCTGTTCACGTCCGTCGCCGTCGGCGACCCGGCGCACCGGATGCTGATGGTGGACCTCGCCCGCGCCTGGGCCGGGGTGCGCCGCAGCCGCCGGGGGATCCGGGAGGACGTCTTGATGGCGTTGCTGATGCCCGAGTGGAAGCGCCTGCTGCTGGTGCTCTGGGTGTCGGTCCGGCGGCGGGTGCTGGGGGGCGGGTAGGGCCGGAGGTCCCTTGCCGGACGCCGGGCGGGGGTGGTTCGGTGGGAGGCATGGGGAAGATCGCGGTGGTGACCGGCGGGACGTCCGGGATCGGGAAGGAGATCGCGCGGGGGCTGGCGCGGGCGGGGTTCCTGGTCGGGATCGTCTGCCGGAACGAGCTGCGGGCCGCGGCGACGGTGGACGAGCTGGTGCGGGACGTCCCCGGCGCGCGGGTCGAGACCTTCCTCGGGGACCTGTCGGTGCGGATGGACGTGGAGCGGGTCGCGGCGTCGCTGGAGGAGCGGTTCGACCGGCTGGACGTGCTGGTCGACAACGCCGGCGTTCACCTGCTGCGGGCCAAGGTCAGCGCGGACGGGCACGACCGCATGATCGCGACGAACCATCTGGGGCCGTTCCTGCTGACGAACCGGCTGCTGGGGCTGCTGGAGAAGGGCGCGCCGTCGCGCGTGGTGGTCGTGGCGTCGGAGGCGCACCGGCAGGCCGACCGGTTCGAGGTGGAGCGGCTGGCGGAGCCGGGGTCGTACGGGCCGGCGGGGTCGGTGCGGGTGTACGGGCGGTCGAAGCTGCTGAACATCCTGTTCGCGCAGGAGCTGGCGCGGCGGATGGAGGGCAGCGGCGTCGCCGTGAACGCCGTCTGCCCCGGGGTCGTGGCGACCGGGCTGCTCCGGGAGGTGCCCGGAACCGGGCGGGCCGGGGCGCTGCTGTCGCGCACCCCGTTCATGCGGACGCCCGCCCAGGGGGCGCGGATGGCGCTGAAGGTCGCGCTGGACGAGGAGTTCGCGGCGCGCAGCGGCGGTTTCCACAGTTCGACGCCCGGCGCCGGGCTGCTGCCGACGGTGGGGGCGCTGAAGGACCGGGAGCTGCAGCGGGCGGTATGGGACTGTTCTGCCCGGCTTGTGGGGCTCCCCTCCCTATAGGGTCTGGGTGCGTGAGCCAACCGCACCCTTCACCGCACGCACCGGCGCCGCCCCCGGCGAAGCCGTCCGCGATCAAGGATCTGTTCGGCGGCGCCGGCTACCTGCTGCGCGGCCTCGGCTGGACCGCCCGGCACCCGGCGCAGTGGCTGTTCGGGCTGATCCCGGCGCTCATCGTGCTGGCCGCCTACATGGCCGCGCTGGTCTTCCTCGCGATCAAGATCGACGACCTGGCCGGCTGGGTGACGGGGTTCGCCGACGGCTGGGCGGACGCCGCCCGCACGTCCGCCCGGATCGTCGCGGGCGTCGCGATCTACGGCGCCGCGCTGTTCCTGGCGATGATCACGTTCACCGCGGTGACGCTGCTGGTCGGCGACCCCTTCTACGAGGCCATCGCGGTCCGGGTGGAGGAGTCGCAGGGCGGCGCGCCGCCGGAGCCGGACGTCCCGCTGCTCACCCAGATCGGACGGGCGGTCACGGACACGCTGATCATCGGGGCGATCGCGCTGGCGTTCGCGGTCGTGTTCTTCGCGTGCGGGTTCCTGCCGGTGGTGGGGCAGACCGTCGTGCCGGTGGTCGCGGCGCTGGTGTCCGGGTACTTCCTCGCCGGGGAGCTGACGTCCGTGGCGCTGGAGCGGCGCGGGATCCTGCGCAAGGAGCGGTTCGTCCGGATGCGGGCCGACCGGCCGCTCGTGGTCGGGTTCGGCGCGGCGACTTTTGTGGTGTTCCTCATCCCGCTGGGCGCGGTGCTCGCGATGCCGGGCGCGGTGGCCGGGGCCACGCTGATGGCCCGTGAGCGGCTGGCCGATGACCAACTGGTCACGGCGGGTGACGCGGGCATGGCGGAGCATCACTGAGCCGATGGGAAGATGTGTCCGGAGCGTGATGGGCGCCCGGAATCCGACTGCTGATCTTCGCGTAACGTGTGCCGCATGTCCGATCAGGGGGAGCGCGGTGTGCGCTGGACCGACATGAGCGAGAACGAGCCGCGGGACGGATTCCCGCAGGGTCCCGGCGCCGAGGAGGCGGCCGGTTCGCGAACGGCCCTCCCCGAGCCCGCGGAGTTCGCGCCCGCCGGCCCCGCCGGCTTCGGCGAGGCCGCGGCGTCGCACGACGTGTGGGGCCGGGTCGAGGAGACCCCGGCGGCCGAGGAGGCTCCGGCGAAGGAGTCCGCCGACCGCGACGCCGACGACGTCAAGGTCGCGCCGGTGGCGGAGTCCGCGGAGCCCGCCGCGGGCCCGGCCGCGGAGGACGCGCCCCAGTGGGAGGGGTCGCTCTTCGACGAGGGGTCGGGCGACTCCGACTCGGGCCCCTCCAACTACGTTCCGGCCGTCCCCACGGGGAGCGGCCAGCCCGCCAAGCCGGGCAAGCCGAGCAGCGGCAACTGGCAGATGCCGGACTGGATGGCCGACGAGGACTCGGCCGACGCCAAGCTCGGCGGCTCCCCGAAGCCGTCCCGCGACGCCCTGGAGGACGGCGGAGGCCGGTCCCGGCTGGTGCTGTTCGGCGGGGTCGGGCTGCTGGTGGTCGCGCTCATCGCGGCCGGCGCCGTGTACTTCGTGAAGAGCGGCGACGACTCCGACAGCCCGGCCGGGAACGTCGACCAGCGGGCCGCGGCGGAGCAGTCCCAGGGGACGCAGGTGGAGCTCCCGCCGGACAAGCCGCTCGTCACGTTCAAGGGCCGCGCGACGCGGATGCTCGGACGGGTGAACGACACCCATTCGGGGCTGTCGTACCCGCGCTTCGCCGCCCCCTGGCAGGTGCCGACGAAGAAGAACAAGCTGGGCACGCCGGGATGGTCCGGGCAGCAGATCATGGTGACGGAGCGGCGCGCCCAGCAGCTCTGGTACGGGCAGCTGCTCACCGGCACGCTGACCCCGAGCCTGCTGACCGCCTACCAGGGCCCGGAGAGCGTGAAGAACGTCGCGGCCCTGGTCGCGCAGGGGCACGAGGCGCAGTACTACGCGTTCCCGCACAAGACGGCGCCGCTGGCGTCGCAGGAGCTGACGGTGGGCGGGCACAAGGGCTGGCTGATCGCCTCCTACCTCACCTACCAGCGGGACGGGGTGAAGGCGACCGGCGAGGTCGTCGCGACCGCGGTGATCGACACCGGCCGGGAGGCCCCGGCGGTGGTGTTCGCCTCGCTGCCGAACACCCACAAGAAGAAGTGGCCGGACCTGAACGCGTTCCTCACCCACCTGAAGCTCGCGCGCTGACGGACGGTTCGCCGCTGACAACCCGAATGGCGTTCTAATAGGCTGGGGCCACGTTCCGAGAAGGGGTGTGGCCATGGCGATCGGGTTGACCGAGGAGCACGAGGCGCTGGCGGCGTCGGTGCGCGGGTTCGCGGAGCGGAGCATCGCCCCGGCGGCGGCGCGGGAGGCCGACGCCGGGTTCTGGCCGGCGCTCGCGGCCCAGGGGCTCCCCGGCCTGCACCTTCCGGAGGCGGTCGGCGGGCAGGGCTTCGGCATCCTGGAGCAGGCCGTCGTGCTGGAGGAGTTGGGCCGGGTGCTGGCGCCGGGCCCGTACACGCCGACCGTGCTGGCATCGGCGATCCTGAACGCGGCCGGCGCCGATGAGTCCGGTCTGGCGGACGGCTCCCGGACGGCGGCCGTGGCGCTGTCCGGCAGCCTGGACGTGGACGGTTCGACTGTCTCCGGCACAGTGCAGCCCGTGCTGGGCGCTCCGCTGGCCGACCTGTTCGTGCTTCCGGCCGGTGACCGCTGGGTCGTCCTGGGCAAGGAGGACGTCACCGTAGGGGCGCTGGAGTCGCTCGACATCACGCGTCCCGTGGGATCGGTCGCCGTCGACGGCGTGACCGTCGATGCCTTCCTGGATGGGGTTGACGCGCAGGCCCTCGCTACCGTCCTGCTGGGGGCGGAGGCATGCGGTGTCGCAGGGCGTGCATTGGACGACGCCGTCGCTTACGCCAAGCTCCGCGAGCAGTTCGGCCGTCCGATCGGGCAGTTCCAGGGCGTCAAGCACCTGTGCGCCCGGATGCTCATCGCCGTGGAGCGCGCAAGGGCCGCCGTGTGGGACGCGGCGCGCGCGCTGAGCGAGCCCGAAGAACAGCGTGCGTATGCGGTCGGAGTCGCCGCGGTGCTGGCGGCGGACGCCGCCGTCACCTGCGCCGAAGGCAACATCCAGGTCCACGGTGGGATCGGCTACACCTACGAGCACGACGCCCACCTCGTCTACCGGCGGGCCCTGACGCTCCGCGCGCTGCTGGGGCGGGCCAGTGCGCACCGCGCCGATGTCGCCGCGCTGGCGGTGCGGGGCGTCCGGCGGCCGATGAGCATCGAGCTGGACGAGGACGCCGAACCGGTCCGCGAGGAGATCCGCGCCCGCGTCGCCGAGCTGGCCGCGATGGAGCCGCTCGAACAGCGGGCGGCGATGGCGGCGGGCGGCTGGGTGACGCCGCACCTGCCGGAGCCGTGGGGGCGCGGCGCCGGGCCGCTGGAGCAGATCGTCATCCAGCAGGAGCTGAAGGCGGCGAAGGTGCGCCCGGTGCCGCTGATGATCGCGGCGTGGGTCGTCCCGTCGCTGGTCCAGTACGGGACGCCGGAGCAGCGGGAGCGGTTCCTGCCGCCGACGCTGCGCGGCGAGATCATCTGGTGCCAGCTGTTCTCCGAGCCGGGCGCGGGCTCCGACCTCGCCGGGCTGCGCACCCGCGCCGAGCGCGCCGAGGGCGGCTGGACGATCACCGGCCAGAAGATCTGGACGTCCCTCGCCCGCGACGCGCAGTGGGGCATCTGCATCGCCCGGACCGATCCCGACCGGCCCAAGCACGACGGCATCACCTACTTCCTGGTCGACATGAAGTCGCCCGGCATCGAGATCCGGCCGCTGCGCGAGTGCACCGGCGACGCCGTGTTCAACGAGGTGTTCCTGGACGGCGTGTTCGTCCCCGACGACCTCGTCGTCGGCCCGGTCAACGCCGGCTGGCGCGTCGCCCGCACCACCCTCGCGAACGAGCGCGTCGGCCTGACCAGCAGCTTCCAGCTCGGCGGCGACCTGCCGAAGCTGCTCGACCTCACCGCCGGGCTCGGCCTGGACGAGGACCCGGTCGTCCGCGACGGCCTCGGGCGGCTCGCGTGCGACGAGCACTCGTTCAACCTGCTCGGCCTCCGCGCCACGCTGAAGCAGCTTTCGGGCACGGACCCGGGCGCGACGGCGAACGTCCGGAAACTGGTGGCGATGGAGCACGGCCAGCAGGTCACCGAGTTCGGCTTCGCTCTCCTCGGCGAGGAGGGCGCGCTCACCGGCGGCTGGAAGGACGATCTGCGCGCGCGCTGGACCCGTTACCTGCTCGCGTCCCGCGCGATGACGATCGGCGGCGGCACGACCGAGGTCAACCTCAACGTGATCGGCGAGCGCATCCTCGGCCTGCCCCGGGACCCCGAGCCGGTGAGGTAGCGTCCAGGCCCACATGGGAGAACGGACGCTGTGAAGACACGGGCGCTGTGAAGGCGCGGAACACGTTGAAGACACGGACACGTTGAAGGCGCGGACGCGGCATCTGGTGGCCGCACTGACCGGGCTGGGGCTCGGGCTTGCGGCACTGGGGCCGGGGCTCGCGCCCGGGTTCGTGCTGTCGTACGACATGGTGTTCGTGCCCGATCCAGCGTTCACGCACCTGACGTTCGGGCTGACGGGGATCGTGCCCCGGCACGTCCCGAGCGACGCGTTCGTCACCACGCTCGCCACGGTCATCCCGGCGGACGTCGTGCAGAAGCTCGTCCTGCTGGCGGTCTTCGTCATGGCGTGCACGTCGGCTGCGTCGCTGGTGCCGTCCCGCCGGCTGCTGCCCCGGCTCGCCGCAGGGGTCTGCTACGCGTGGAACCCGTTCGTCGCCGAGCGGCTGCTGCTCGGCCAGTGGGCGCTGCTGCTCGGCTACGCGGCGCTGCCGTGGGTGGTGGGGGCCGCCGTCCGCACGGACGAGCGGGGCGGTACACGCCGCCTGGTCCGGACGATGCTGCCCGCCGCCATCGGCGGGTTCGCCGCACTGACCGTCACCGCTATCACCGCCTTGGCGGTTGCTGTGGTGAGTGGTCGCGGCCCCGCGCGCGCTGGTCTCAGGGTCATCGCATCGGCGGCGGTGCTGAGCCTGCCGTGGCTGGTCCCAGGGCTGCTGAGGCCGGCGGGCCTACCAGGCGACGGTGCAGCCGTCGACCTGTTCGCGGCCAGGGCGGACACGCCTTTCGGGACGCTCGGAAGCCTGCTCCTGCTCGGCGGTGTGTGGAACGGCGAGACGGTGCCGAGCGGTTACGGCGCGCCAGTGACGGCGACGCTCTGGCTGCTCGTGGTGGTTGGCGCGCTCGCCGCGTATGCCGCGTGGGCGAGAGAGGCGGCGTGGTGGCGGGGAGCGGCGGTCGCGGCGGCGGCCGGGTTCGCGATCGCGGCGCTGGGCGCGGTCGCCGCCCCCGTCCTCGAAGGGCTCATCGGCCTGTGGCCGGGGTTCGCCGTCCTGCGGGACGGGCAGCAGTACGCGGCGCCGCTCGCCGTCGTGGTCGCGGTCGGGCTCGGTGTGTCCGCCGACAAGGCGGCCGAGGCGAAGTGGCCGGGAGTGGCCGCCGCGGCGATGGCCGTGCCGGTGATCCTGCTGCCGACGCTGGCGTGGGGCGCGGCGGGCGACCTGCGAGCCGTCCGCTACCCGGACGACTGGGCGCGCGCGCGGCACATCATCGACAGCGACCCCGTGCAGGGCGACGTGCTGGTGCTGCCGTGGGCGTCGTACCGGAGCTACCCCTGGAACCACGGGCGTCGTGTGCTTGACCCACTGCCCCGCTACCTGCACCGACGCGTCATCGTGGACGACGCCGTCACCGTGGGCGGCACGACCGTCCCGCAGGAGGATCCGAGGGCGGTGCGGCTCGCGCCGGTCACGAAGACCGGGGCCCCGCCGGCCGACACGCTCCGTGACATGGGCGTACGGTACGTCGTGGTCGACGCGGAGATCGGCTCCGTCCGCCCGTCCGGCGCGGCCGTCGCGGTGCTGCGCGGCGCTGACCTGGCCGTTTATCGGATCGACGGTGCCGCGGGCGGGGGCGGGACGGCGGTGCCGGTGCCGCCGGTGGCCGCCGCCTGGGGCATTGTCAGTCTGGTCGTTTTCTGGTCATTCCTGGCCCCAGGTACTACTCTGAGCTTTCCATTACTCGGCAGTATCAAGCCCCGCAGCCCCCATCACCGACGAAGGACCCCCTGATGCGCATCGCCATCGCCGCGCTGGTCGGCGTACTGCTGGCCGCCGGAGTGTCGTTCAGCACGGTCCAGCTCGTGAACGCCTCTCAGAAGGACCCGGTCATCGAGCCGTTGTACAACTACGGCTCCCGGTGACCTGTAGGCCCTGATGGGGACCTGGCGTGACGGCCCCGCCCTCCTGGAGATCGTCGTTCCCGCCTACAACGAGGCCGACCGGCTTCCGGCGGGGCTGGCGCTGCTGTGCGACAAGCTCGCCGGCCTCCCGCTGCGGGCGGAGGTCATCGTCGTCGACAACGCCAGCACCGACGGCACGGCCGGGATCGTCCGGTCCTTCGAGGGCCCGGTGCCGGTGCGCCTGGTGCGGTGCGACGTCCGGGGCAAGGGCGCGGCGGTCCGGGCCGGGCTGCTGGAGACGCGGGCCCCGTACGTGGGGTTCATGGACGCCGATATGGCAACAGACCTCGCCGCGCTGGACGAAGCCATCGTCCTGCTGCGCGAGGGCCGCCCGGTCGTGGTCGGGTCAAGGCGCCACGGTCGGTCGGTCGTCCAAGGCTACGCGCTGCCGGTCAGGCGGCTCGGCGCCATCACGTTCAACCGGATCGTCCGCGATCTGGTGGGCGGCATCCAGGACACCCAGTGCGGGTTCAAGTTCTTCGACGGGCCGCTCGGCCGGACGGCGGCGAAGCAACTGCGCACCACCGGGTTCTCGTTCGACGTCGAACTGCTGGCCCACTGCGTGCGGCGGGGGGCGTCCGTCACGGCCATCCCGGTCGTCTGGCGTGACCGTCCCGGCTCCACCTTCTCTGTATGGCGCCACTCGTTCCAATGCATGGTGGACCTGACGCTCATCCGCGCGCGCGCCGGTTTCCGCATGCCCGGCGTACCCGCGACGCCGATCATCCCGGTCGTGCCGGTCCGGACGATCCTCGCCGAGCCGAAGCTCCCGGAGCCGCGCCCGGGGACCATCGCCATCCCCGAGCAGGCGCCGGCGCCGAGCGCAAAGTCGGGATGAGTACGGATCTGCGGCTGGCGGTCGTCAACTGGCGGGATCCCTGGCATCCCGCCGCGGGCGGTGCCGAACGGTACGCCTGGGAGCTGGCGCGCAGGTTCGCCGGTGAAGGCGCCCGTGTCCACTACGTGACGTGCAAGGCACCCGGCCAGCGGCGCGGGGGACGGGTCGAGGGCGTGGAGTTCGTCCGCTTGGGCGGACGCTTCACCGTGTACCCGCTCGTCCTGCTCTGGATGCTGCTGCACCGGCGCCGCTTCGACGCGGTCATCGACTGCCAGAACGGCATCCCGTTCTTCACGCCGTGGGTGCTGCCCCGCCGTGTGCCGGTGTTCTGTGTCGTCCATCATGTGCACGACGCCCAGTTCGGCCTGTACTTCCCCAGATGGCTCGCTTGGCTCGGGCAAGTGCTGGAGGGGCCGGTGAGCCGCTGGACGTATCGGCGGCATGCGTTCGTCGTCGTCTCGCCGTCCACGCTGCGCGCCGTCAGGGAACGGCTGGGCTGGACGGGGCCCGCTCACGTCGTCCACAACGGGTCGTCCGTCGCCGAACCCGATGGCGAGGTGGCCGAGGCTCCAGGCGACCCGGAGCTGGTGTGCGTGACGCGACTCGTCCCGCACAAGCGCCTCAACCTCCTGCTGGATCTCGCGGAGGGCCTCGTCGGAAGCCATCCTGGGCTCAAGCTGCACATCGTGGGAGACGGCCCTGAAGCGCCCGCGCTGAAAGCTGACATCCGCGCGCGCGGCCTGGACGGCGTCGTCATCGCGCACGGCTATGTCCCCGAGAACGTCAAGGCGGCCCTGGTCGCCCGCGCCGACCTGCACCTCAGCACGTCCCAGGGCGAAGGGTGGGGCCTCAGCGTGATCGAGGCCGCGGCGCTCGGCGTCCCGACCGTCGCCTTCGACGTGGACGGGCTCCGCGACGCCGTCCGCGACGGGACCACCGGATGGCTCGTCCGCGAGGGCGACGACCTGGCCGGAGTCGTCGAGCGCGCCCTCAAGGAGCTGGCCGATCCCACGCTCCGCGAGCGGACGGCCACGGAATGTCAGAGGCGCGCGGCAGAGTTCGACTGGGCGCGCACCGCCGGCCGGATGCGCGACCTCGTGACCGCCGCCGTGCGCGACGGCGCCCCCGCCCGGCGGGCGGGCGGCCGCCGGTACGGTGGCGGACACTCAGGCTGACATCCCGGGAGAACCGGGGCACCCGGGGCGACTCCCGGAGGACAGGCAGAAGAGAGGCAGAGGGCGAGCATGGCCGTGGGAGAGGCGAATCCGCCCCGCGCCGGCGCGTCCCGCGGGCCCGGCCCCGGCGGGCCGGGCGGGCCGTCCGGCCCGGACGCCGCCGCGCGGCTGCGGGAGCGGCTGCGCGTGGTCGCGTGCTGCCTGGCGCTGACCGCGCTCGCCTTCGCCACCCGGCCCGGCGCCATCCTCGCCGACACCAAGATCGACATGGCGGTGAACCCGCTCGGGTTCCTCGGCCGCGCCGTCCACCTGTGGGACCCGGAGCAGTTCGGCCAGCTGCAGAACCAGGCCGTCGGCTACCTGTTCCCGATGGGCCCGTTCTTCGCGCTCGGCGACGTGATCGGGATGCCCGCCTGGATCACCCAGCGGTTCTGGCTGTCCCTGCTGATGTGCCTGGCCTTCGTCGGCATGTGGCGGCTGGCCGGGCGGCTCGGCATCGGCGGGTCCGGGCCGGACGGCGACGGCCGGGGCACCCGGCTGTTCGCCGCGATGGCGTACGCGCTCGCCCCGAACGGGCTGGCCACGCTCGGCCAGATCTCCTCGGAGTACCTGCCGGTCGCGATGCTGCCGTGGATCGTCCTGCCGCTGGCCGCCGCCGCGTCCGGGGAGACCGGGCGGCTGAAGGCCGCGGCCCGGTCCGGGCTCGCTATCGCCTGCTGCGGCGGCATCAACGCGACCGCCACCGTCGCCGTGCTCCTCGTCCCGTTCCTCTACATCCTGACGCGGCCGCGCGGGTCGTTCCGCGTCCGCATGCTCGCCTGGTGGTCGGCGGCCACCGGGGCGGCGACCGCGTGGTGGCTGGTCCCGCTGCTGCTCACCGGCACGTACGGGTTCTCCTGGCTGACCTACACCGAGAAGGCGGCGACGACGACCGGCCCGACCGGCCTCGTCAACGTGCTGCGCGGCGCCGAGCGCTGGGTCAACTACCTGATCGTGGACGGGCAGGTCTGGTGGCCGGTCGGGCACGGCCTCTCGCTCAGCCCGATACCGATCATCTGCACGGGCGTCGTCGCCGCGCTCGGGCTCGCCGGGCTGCTCGCCCGGCTCCTCCCCGAGCGGACTTTCTTGCTGGTCACGCTGCTGGCCGGGGTGGCAATCGTGTCCCTCGGCCACCTCAGCGACATCCCGGGCCCGTTCGCGGCGCAGCTCCGCGACCTGCTGGACGGCCCGCTCGCGCCGATGCGCAACCTGCACAAGTTCGACGCGGTCGTCCGGCTGCCGCTCGCGCTCGGCCTCGCCCACCTGCTCACCGCCGCCGGCCGGCACGCCCGAAACGCCCGGGACGCCCGCAACGCCCGCGCCGCGCGGCAGCCGGACGGCCTGCGCAGCCTGAGCGGCGGGTCCGGCCCCGCGTTCGGCCCGGCCGCGCGGTCGCTGCTCAGCCTGCCGGTCGCCGCCGCCGTCGCGCTCGGCGGCATCGGCCTCACCGCCGTCTCGCACGGCCTGTCCGGCCCCGGCGAGTTCAAGGACGTCCCGAAGTACTGGCGGGACGCGGCGTCCTGGATCAACGCGCGGGCCGGGCAGCAGGGCGTGCTCGCCGTTCCCGGCGCGCCGTTCGGCGAGTACCTGTGGGGCCGCCCGATGGACGACATCGTCCAGCCGCTGCTGACGGCGCGGTGGGGCGTCCGCCAGCTCGTCCCGGCCGGGTCGCCGGGCTACACGCGGGCGCTGGACGCCATCGACCAGCAGGTCCGCTCCGGGCAGGGCTCGCCGGGCCTGAGCGACTTCCTCGGCCGGATGGGCGTCCGGTACGTCCTGGTCCGCAATGACCTGCGGCGGGAGGCGCTGCGCGGCGCCTGGCCCGCCCGCCTCCACCAGGCGCTGGACGACTCGCCCGGCCTGCGCAGGGTCGCCGCGTTCGGCGCGGCCGTCGGCGGCGGCAACGACGACGCGGTGTCGGCCGTCGACCAGCGGTACCCGCCGCTGGAGGTCTACGAGGTCGAGGGCGCCGCCGACGTCGCGGGCCTGACCGGCGCGGCCGACCCCGTCCGCGTCTACGGCGGGCCGGAGTCGCTGCTCGCCATGGCCGACGACAAGGCCCTCCCGGACGCGCCCGTCCTGCTGGACGACGACGCCGCCGACCTGGGCGGCACCCCGGTCGTGACCGACTCGCCCCGGCTGATCCGCCGCAACTTCGGCGAACTGCACCAGACGTCCCCGACGATGTCCGCCGCGCACCGGCGCGACGCCGCCGACGTCCTCGACAAGGGCTGGGCGCGGTACGCCACCCATGTCACCTACGGCGGCGGGGTCCGCGACATCACGGCGTCCACCTCGGCGGGCGGCGACGACGCGATCCCGCAGGCCCGCAAGCCCGAGGCGGTCCCGTACGCCGCCTTCGACGGCAACCCGCTCTCCGCGTGGGAGACCGCCGGCTACGACGGGCCTGTCGGGCAGTGGCTCCGCGCCGACTTCGACCGGGCCCGCGACGTGCGGAACATGACCGCCGCGTTCTTGCAGGACACCGCGCTCGGGCCGCCGGTCTCGCGCGTCGCCGTCGAGACCGAGAACGGCACGCTGGAGCAGGCCGTCCGGCAGAGCACCGGCCCGCAGGCGCTCCGCGTGCCGGCGGGCCCGACCCGCTGGCTGCGGCTGCGGATCACCGCCCTCGCCTCGAAGCCGGCCGTCCCCGCGTTCGCGCGCGCGGCGGTGTCCGAGGTGGCGATCGGCGGCGTGACCCCGACCCGCACCTACACGCTGCCCGCGCCCGCCGGGGTCGACGGCCCGGCCACCTACGTGATGAGCCGCGCGCCGGGCACGACGAGCGAGTGCATGAAGGGCAGCGCCCGCTGGGTGTGCGCGCCGTTCCTCGGCTCCGGCGACGAGGAGGGCGACGGCTTCGACCGGACGTTCACCTCGGCGGTGGCGGGCAGGGCGCCCGTCACGGGCACGGCGGTCCTCACCGACCAGCGGCTCATCGACCGGTACACGACCGTGCACGGGCAGCCGTCCGTCGCCGCGACCTCCACGCTGTCCGGCCACCCGGCCGACCAGGCCCGGTCCGGCTTCGACGGCGACCCGGCGACGTCCTGGATCGCGGGCGAGAGCGACGACCAGCCCGTCTACAGCGTCCGGTGGAAGGGCCGCAAGCGGGTGTCCACGGTGACGGTCATCCGCCCGCCCGGCGCGGCGGGCCCGGTCCGGCTGCGGGTCGAGGGCGCGAACGGCCAGTCCCGCGAGGGCCTGTCGGACGCCGCGGGCAGGCTGTCGTTCGCGCCGATGGCCACCGACCGGCTGAAGATCACCTTCTACCGGGACGGCCGCACCCAGCCGATCCAGCTCGCCGAGCTGAAGATCCCCGGCGTGAAGCCGTTCCCCGACGTGCGCTCCTACCCGCTGGAACTGCCGTGCGGCTTCGGGCCGAAGCTGCGGATCGGCGCACCCGGCGCGCAGACCGGCACCTCCGGCAGTGGCACCTCCGGCAGCGGCACGTCCGGCAGCGGGGCCGGCCGTGGCCGGGGCGCCGCCGGGCAGCGGCAGAGCGGGGCCGTCCAGACGAAGGCGACCGGCACGCTCGGCGACCTGCTCGCCGGCCGGCCGCTCCAGTTCAGCGCCTGCAAGCAGGCCGTCCTCGCCGAGGGCCGCAACCAGCTGACGGCGGTCCCGCTCGACAACTACCGCATCGACACCGTCACGGTCGGGGCCAAGCCGCGGCCCGCCGCCGACGCCGAGCCGCCGCAGCAGGTCAAGGTCCTCAGCTGGGGCTCCAGCTCCCGCGAGCTGAGCGTGGACGCCCCCGCCGCGTCGTTCCTCACCGTGAACGAGAACTTCAACACCGGCTGGCGCGCGACCGCCGGCGGCACCGAGCTGCGCGCCGTCCGGCTGGACGGCTGGAAGCAGGGCTGGCTCGTCCCCGCCGGCACGAGCGGGGTGATCAAGCTGGCCTACACCCCCGACCGGGCGCAGCGGATCGCCGTCGTCACCGGCCTCAACCTGCTCCTCGTCCTGCTGATCGCCGCGGTCTGGCCGGGCGGCTCCACCCGCCGGCGGCGGCCCGACCCGCGCGCCATGGTCGCCGGGACGGGCTGGCCCGCGTGGGCCGCGATCGGGCTCGCCGCCGCGCTCGGCGGCTCGATCGCCGGGGTCCCCGGCGTCGCCGTCACGCTCGGCGTCGCGGCCCTGTGCGGCTGGGCCCGCACCCGCCGCTCCGCCGTCCTGCGCGCGCTCGCCTCCCCGTGGGCGATCGCGATCGCCATGCTCGCCGGCACCGGCTGCCTCGCCGCCGCGCGCTGGCTGGACGTGCCCGGCAACCCCGCCGCCCCCTCCGGGGCGCTCGGCGACATCGCGCCGCAGCTGCTCGGGCTCGCCGTCGTCGGGCGCGTCGCGGCCGAGCTGTGGCGGCCGAAGCCGCCCGGCGGCGACCCCGGCGCCGGGCGGATCTCGCTCAGCTGGACGGCACCGGGGCAGGGGCCGGGCGGGCCCGGTCCCGGCGCCGGACCAGCCGCTGCACCGGCCACTCCACCAGGTAGTAGCTCAGGGTCCCCGCTGCGATGGTCGCCGCCGCCATCAGCGGCAGATCCGTCGCCACGTCCCCCCGGAAGGTCCGATCCGCCGCGTCGTACCAGGAGACGATGATCAGCAGCTGCCACAGGAACAGGCCGTAGGAGATCCGGCCGAGGAACCGCATCACCGGGTTGCCGAGGACCGCGTCGAGCACGGGCTGCCCCGGCGGCGCCAGCACGACCGGCGCCACGAACGCCGCCGCGCACAGCCCGAACACGACCAGATGCAGGACGGACGTCCAGAACGCGTCGGCTTCCTGCAGGCTGAGCGGGCCCGCCGCGGGCGTCGCCGCGACCACGTACAGCATCGCCGCCGCCGTCCAGCACGCCGCCCACGAGTCCGACACGGCCCGGCACAGGGCCGCGACCGGGCGCCGCTCGTCCAGCCGCGCCCAGACCGTCACCACCGCGAGCGCCATCCCGATCGCGAACCAGGCGAAGTACCGCGGCAGGAACAGCCCCATCTGCGTCTGCCGCACCGGGACGAACATCGCGGCCGACCACGGCAGCGACAGCGCCGCGTACACGCCGATGCCGATGAGCAGCCGCTTGGCGCGCACACCGACGTCGTGGGTCCGCGTCCGGCGCGCGTACCAGGCGAGGACGGCCGCGGTGACCGGCAGCGTCACGTACCAGGCGACCTCGACGACGAGGCTCCAGCACTGCCCGAGATGCGACGGCCCGAGGTCGGTGGGCCACCACGCGTTCGGCAGGTACGTCTGCGTGAGCGTCATCAGCGACGCCCAGGTGACCGGGTCGCCGATGTGGTCCCGCCCCGCCGTGACCATGTAGACCACGACCACGGCCCAGTAGGCCGGCATGATGCGGAACACGCGCCGGCGCAGATAAGTCACCGTGCGCGGAGCGGATCGCCCGTCCAGGGCCGCCGCCGCCCACGGCCGGTACAGCAGCAGCCCCGACAGCGCGAAGAAGATCGGCACCCCGATCTGACCGCCGTTGAACAGCCACCGCGGCCCGTCCGGGTTGGTGATGGACCCCGCCGAACTCGCGACATGGAAGACCAGGACGGCGAGCGCCGCGACCGCGCGCAGGCCGTCGACCGTGTTCTGGTGGCCGGAGATCGGCGGCGGCGCGGCAGGTCTCACGACTCCTTCTTCCTCAGCACGAGGACGAGGTTCCACGTCGCGACCTCCCGCAGCCCCGGGACGCGCACCACGGCCTCGGCCCAGCGCGGATGATAGCGCGGCAGGGCGTCCAGGACCCGCACGTCGTCCCGTCCCCGGGCCCAGGCCAGCGCCGCCGACACCGACACGGGATGCAGGTTGTGCCCGTACCGGTTCTTGGGCGGACGCCCCGTCCGGCGCTCGTACCAGCGGGCGGCCCTGTCGCCGCCGAGGTAGTGCCACGGCGAGGTCTCGTGCCCGCCCCATGGGGACAGCCAGTTGGTGAACGACAGGAACACCGTCCCGCCCGGCCGCGTCACGCGGACCATCTCGTCGGCCATGCGCCACGGGTCGGGCACGTGCTCCAGGACGTTGGACGAGAAGCACACGTCGGCGGCGTCCGTCCTGAACGGCAGGGCCAGCGCACTCGCGACGAGTTGGTTCGGCCCGGCGGACCCGTGCGCGACCAGCTCACCGAGGTCGTGGTCGATCCCGGCGCAGCGTGCACCCGCCGCGTCCAGCGCGCGCGCAAAGAACCCGAAGCCCGTCCCAACATCGATGACGGTCGCGCCCTGCAGTTCGGTGTACGACCCGAGCAGGGAGACGGTGTCGCGCGCCATGAGGTCGTAGAAGTGCTCCGGCTCCCGCCGCTCGCGCCGGAACGCGCTCAGCAGCCGCACCGACCGCGCCAGCGTCGCACAGTGCCGGGGAACGAGCCCGTTCTGCGCCGCCGGGCGCCCATGCGCCGAGGTCAAGGCCCACCTCACCGGGTCAGGACGTCCGAAGGTAACGCGGAGCCTACCGGTCAGTACACTCACACCGGACCGCCCCACCCGCGGACCGGACGTATCGGGCTCCGGGTTTCGGCGGTCCTGTAGTGTGATCCGGGCATGCCGGACCCGGCCTCTCGGCCGTTGACGATGACGCGGCCGTTGGCGATGACGACGGCACCCCTCGGAGGTGTTCATGCGGCGACCGGTCGGCCTGGTCCTGATCGGCCTCGGTGCCTTCTTCCTCGCGCTCGCGCCGCTGATCCGCTTCTACATCGCCGACCAGGTGGTCGTCGCGCCGCTGAACCGCTACCAGGTGACGTCCCTGGAGTCGAAGGACGCGACGTACTTCGACCAGGCGGACCTCAAGGTCAAGACCGGCGTCACCCTCCTGGCGAAGAACACCGTCCGCGGCGACGTCCGCGCCAACGAGGGCAACGACGACATCGCGGTCTGGGACTCCACGACCAACATCTACGACCAGGCCAAGCCGGACAAGCCCGTCCAGATCCAGGGCTTCCGCATCGCCTTCGACCGCCGGACGGGCGTCCTGGTCAACTGCTGCGGCGTCAACGTCGACGGCGACAACGCCGTCCGCATGTCGGGCTACGGCCTGCTGTTCCCGATCGCGAACGTGCAGAAGCGCGACTACCCGTTCTTCGACATGACCACCAAGCAGTCGGCGCCGATGCAGTTCAACGCCGTCGAGAAGGTCCACGGGCTCACCACGTACCGGTTCACCCAGACCATCCCCCTGACGAAGACGGCCGCGCTCGACACCAAGCTGCCCGCCAAGATGCTGGGCATGCCCGAGGACGCCGGCAACCAGAAGGTGGACCGCTACACCGAGGCGTACAACACCGTCTGGGTCGACCCCCGCACCGGCATCCCGGTGAAGCACCGCAAGAACATCCGCAGCACCGTCCAGACGGCGGACGGCAAGGGCAAGATGATCGTCGCCCAGGCCGACCTCATCAGCACCGACAAGGACCAGAAGGCCATGGTCGACATGGCCGACAGCACCGCGCTGCAGATCGACCTGGTGCGCAGCTACCTCCCGGCCGCCGCCGTCTTCTTCGGCCTGATCCTGCTGTTCACCGGCGGCTACATGGGCCTGGCCCGCCGCGAGCCCCCGCCCATCGAGACGCCCCGCCGCGCCGACGGCAAGTTCGGCGACATGACCCCGCCCGGCCCGCCGCGCCCGCCGTCCGCCCAGCCCCGCCAGGCGGCCTCGCCGCCCCCGCCGTCCCAGCCCCGCCGCCAGGCCCCGGGAAGCCAGCGCCAGCAACGCAAGGCCGCCGGCCCCACCCGCCGCCCGTAACCACCCACGCGGACGCCGCCAACCCGTCCCCGCCCAACCCCGCAGGTCGCCAGGCTCGCCACTGGTGTTGGCGTCTCGTCGTGCGCTGAGCGCCAGGGCCTGCTGTTGCGGGTTCTTGTCGTGTCGCCAGCCGAGGATGCGGTAGCGCATGGCGTCGGGCCTTCGGTGGGGCAGGTGTCTTGTGTTGTTCGTTGGCTGGATCGTTTGCTGGGGCGGCTGGACGACGGGTGTTGGGGACGGGGAAGTGGGTTGGTGATACGTGTTCTAGTGCGGGGTTCTGAGGGTGGGTGGGGGTGGCGGGTAGGGGTGCGGGACGGGGTGGTTTGTGGTTGGCAATCGGGTTACTGCGGTGTGGAGCAGTGTGAGTGGGGCGGCGGCGGGTGTGGCGGGGGTGAGATTTGTAAGTAGAACCTGTTGCAGTTTCGTGGGAGCGCGCTTAGGGTCGAGTGCGTGCGGACACGAGTCACCGAACTATTCGGCATCGAGTACCCGATCTTTGCGTTCAGTCACTGCCGCGATGTCGTCGCGGCGGTGAGCCGCGCCGGCGGCATGGGCGTCCTCGGCGCCCTGCACTTCACCCCCGAGGAACTCGAGCTCGAGCTCAAGTGGCTCGACGAGAACGTCGGCGGCAAGCCCTACGGTGTGGACGTGGTCATGCCCGCCAAGTACGAGGGCGCCGACATGGGCGACGCCGAGGAGCTGCTCGGCAAGCTGCAGGGCATGATCCCGGCCGAGCACAAGCAGTTCCTCGAGGACCTGCTCGCCGAGCACGGCGTCGACCCGCCCTCGGAGAAGGCGGGCAAGGCGCTGCTCGGGTGGACGGACGTGACGGCCCGGCCGCAGGTCGAGGTGGCGCTCAAGCACCCGATCGCGCTGCTGGCGAACGCGCTCGGCCCGCCCCCGGCGGACGTCGTCGCGCAGGCGCACGAGCACGGCGTGAAGGTCGCGGGGCTCGCCTCCAACGCCCGGCACGCCCGCAAGCAGGTCGAGGTCGGCGTGGACATCATCGTCGCGCAGGGCACCGAGGCCGGCGGTCACACCGGCGACGTGGCGACGATGGTGCTGATCCCCGAGGTCGTGGACGCGGTCGGCGAGGACACGATCGTGCTGGCCGCGGGCGGCATCGGCCGGGGCCGGCAGATGGCGGCGGGCATGGCGCTCGGCGCCGACGGCGTCTGGACGGGCTCCATCTGGCTGACGGTCGACGAGGCCGACACCCCGGAGCGGGCCCTGCCGAAGCTGCTGGAGGCCACGTCCCGCGACACCGTCCGGTCCCGGGCGTGGACGGGCAAGCCCGCCCGGTTCCTCAAGACCGCGTGGACGGAGGCGTGGGAGAGCGAGCAGTCGCCGGGCTACCTGCCGATGCCCATGCAGTTCATGCTGATCGCGGACGCGCTGCCGCGCATCCAGCGGTCCGGCGACGGCGAGCTGGTGACGTTCCCGGTCGGGCAGATCGTCGGGTCGATGAACCAGGTCAAGCCGGCGGCCCAGGTCGTCTACGACCTGATCGAGGAGTACGTCGAGGCCATCGAGCGCCTCAACACGATCACCGAAGGCTGATCCCCCCGGGCCCCGGCCGCGCGCCATCCCTCCGCGCCGGCCGGGGCCTTTCGGTGCTCAGAACCGGGTCATCCAGGAGAAGGCCCGCGCGAGGACGTAGTAGACGACGCCCGCGAGGGTCCAGTTGATGTAGAGCTGCTCTTCGGCGTCGGTCCGCGTGAAGACGTCGTGGAACGGGGTGGCGAGCCAGCGGCCCGCGTCGAGCACGGCGTCCACGAGGACGTTGCCCGGGTTCGCGTCGCCCCAGGTCAGCAGCATCCCGAGCCCGAGGATCGCGGCGGCGGCCCAGCCGGCCGCCATGATGATCGCGCTGACCGGGTTCGGCCTGGTGCGCCGCCAGCGGGGCGGCTTGCGCGCGACCGTCGCGGTACCGCCCGTGCTCCGCCGGCGCCACGTCCACCGCTGGGGCGGCGCCTCTTCCGTCGTCGTCGGCCGTTTGCGTCGCAGTTGCAAGGCCATGGCGTGCTCAGTCCTTCCGTGGCTCGCTTGCCTGAGCGGTGCCACGCGAGAGGTCCGGCAAACTTCGGGCGATTTATGGACGGCCGGTAATACGCCCCCATGGCGGGCCGAGACGTGATCTTCCCCGAATGCGGGCGAACTGACTTTCGGTCCTGCTACGTTCCACTGCTTCCACAAGATCATTTTCAATGGACGGGGATCGAGTGAAGAGCAGCAGGAAACTGGGGGTCGCGGGGGTGGCGTCCAGAGCGACGCCAAAGCCGACCAGGGGACCTCCCTCAGCGACATCGCCACGGCGCCGGACGGCACCGTCTGGGCCGTCGGCGGCAGCAGAACGTCACGACGCGCAAGCCGATCCTCCAGCGGCTGACGGGCGGCACCTGGAAGGACGTGGCGCTGCCCGCGTCGCTCGCCCCCTACCGGCTCCAGGCCGCCTCGGCCACGTCGGCGTCGAACGTCTGGGTGGCCGCCCAGCTCAACACCTCGGGCGACTCGCACGCCCTGCTGCGCTGGACCGGCTCGTCCTGGATCCCGTTCAGCGTCCCGCTGGGGTTCCAGCCGACCGACATCGCGACGGCCGGTCCCGACCGCACGTGGGCGGTCAGCGCGATGGCGGCCAAGTACTGGAACGGCGCGGGCTGGGCCGACACCCCCATCGGGATCAAGCCGCGCGCGGTCGCGGCCGTCTCGTCCGCCAGCGCGTGGGCGGTCGGCTGGGCGATCGCGCCGGACGGCACCGCGCGGCCCGCCACCACGCGGTGGAACGGCACCTCGTGGACCAGCGTCCCGTTCCCCGACATCGGTGAGACCGTCAAGGGCGAGGTCGCGTCGACCTTGCAGGACGTGTACGCGGCCTCCGACGACGACGTGTGGGCGGTCGGCACGGCGCGGATGCCGGACGGGACGGGCAAGTCGGTCTCCCGGTCGCTGCTGGCGCACTGGAACGGCACCAAGTGGACCAACGTCCTCGGCGCTCCCGGCACCTCTCTGAGCAAGGTCGCCTCGGACGGGGCGGGCGGCATCTGGGTCGTCTCGGACGGCAGCACCATGCGCCACCGCACCGCCGCGGGCGTCTGGTCCGACGAGACCCTGACCCGGCCCGAGGGGACGACCGTCCGGGCCTCCGCCCTGGCCGTCGTGCCGGGGACCGGGACCATGTGGGCGGTCGGCACCACCACCACCGACGCGACCCGGTGGGCCGACCTGGCGCACTGGACCCGCAACTGACCGCGTCTCAGCGAGAACCCGCATAGCGGGAACCGGCATCCCGCCCCGCGCACCTCGCGCGGGGCGGGATGCCCGTGTTCGCGGCCGTTACTTGCCCTGGTAGACGGCGGGGCGCTTCTCCTTGAAGGCGCGGGAGCCCTCCTTGGCGTCCTCGGAGGCGAAGACGGGCCAGCCGATCTCGTCGGAGATCTTGAGGGCCTCCTCCTCGGGGAGGTGCTCGGTCTCGCGGACGGCGCGCAGGATCGCCTGGACGGACAGCGGCGCGCACGCGGCGATCTGGTCGGCCATCTCGCGGGCGGCGGCGAGGGCCTGGCCGTCCGGGACGACCTTGTTGATCAGCCCCATGGCGAGGGCCTCCTGCGGGGTCACCTCGCGGGCGGTGAGCAGGATGTCGAGCGCGGCGGCGTAGCCGATCTGGCGGGGCAGGCGGACGGCGCTGCCGCCCATGGGGAACAGGCCGCGCTTGGCCTCGAACAGGCCGAGGGTGGCGCCCTCGGCGACGACGCGCAGGTCGGTGCCGGTGAGCAGCTCGGTGCCGCCGGCGACGGCGTAGCCCTCGATGGCGCAGATGAGCGGCTTGGTGGGGCGGCCGTCGCGCAGCAGGCCCTTCCAGTGGTAGTCGGTGATCTGCGCTGCCCGCTCCTGCACGCGCGGGTCGGAGGGCGGCTGGCTCATCGCCTTCAGGTCGGCGCCGGCGCAGAACGTCCCGTCGGCTCCGGTGAGGATGCCGACGCGGACCTCGGGCGTGTCCGAGATGTAGGCCCAGGCGTCGGCGAGGCCGACCAGCATCGCGGTGCTGAGCGCGTTGCGCGCCTCCGGCCGGTTCATCGTGACGATGACCACGTGGCCGTCCCGCTCGACGATGCAGTGCTCGGTGCTGATCGGCAGCCGTTCCGCCATGGGTTCCTCCAGCTCAGATGTCAAACGAGAACAGATTCTAGTTAAGCCACTGCCCTACCGGTAGGGGTTGAACTGCAAAACGAGAACGTGATCTACTTTGGCTGCCGGGCGCCGCGGTGTGTCGGTGCTCACTGTGGTCACTTAGGGAGATCCGATGGGGTCATTGGGCTTCTGGCGGTTGGCGCAGGCGGATCCCGAGTGGATCGCCGCCGTCGATCCGGACGGAACCGAGTACGCCGCGGGCGACCTGCTCGCCCGCTCGAACCGGCTGGTGCACGGGCTGCGCGCGCTGGGACTGGAGAAGGGCGACGGCATCTGCGGGCTCGTCCCGAACGGTGTCGAGGGCGTCGTGCTGTACCTCGCCGCGCTGCAGGCCGGCTGGTACTACACGCCGATCAACTGGCACCTGACCGGGCCGGAGATCGGCTACATCGTCGCCGACAGCGAGGCCAAGGCGTTCTTCGTCCACGAGCGGTACGCCAAGGAGGGCGCGCGCGCGGGCGAGGAGATCGAGGCGCACCGGCGGTTCGCGTTCGGCGACGTCGAGGGCTTCCGCCCGTACGAGGAGCTGGTCGCGGGGCAGCCCGACACGCTTCCCGAGGACCGCAGCAACGGCGCCACGATGCACTACACGTCCGGGACGACCGGGCGGCCGAAGGGCGTCAAGCGGGCGCTGATGGGGCTCGACCCCGACGACAGCGCCGAACTGATGACGTTCCTGCTCGGCCTGTTCGGCATCCCGCCGGGGCGTCCCGCGGGGGGCGAGCACCAGGCCCATCTGATCACCTCGCCGAACTACCACACGGCCGTCACCCAGTTCGGCGGCACCGCCCTGCAGATGGGCCACACGCTCGTCTACATGGACAAGTGGGACGCCGAAGACACCCTCAGGGTGATCGAGAAATACCGCGTCAGCAATACCCACATGGTCCCGACGCACTTCAAGCGGCTGCTGGCGCTGCCCGAGGACGTCCGGTCCCGGTACGACGTGTCGAGCATGAAGTGGGCGATCCACGCGGCGGCGCCGTGCCCGGTGCCGATCAAGCAGCAGATGCTGGAGTGGTGGGGCGACTGCATCTGGGAGTACTACGCGGCGACCGAGGGCGGCGGGACGATCGCGAGCCCGCAGGACTGGCGCGCGCACCCCGGCACGGTCGGCAACGCGTGGCCGATCAGCGAGCTGCTGATCGTGGACGACGACGGCGAGCCCGTCCCGGCCGGGACGCACGGCACGATCTACATGAAGATGGCCGGCGTCGAGTTCGAGTACAAGGGCGACAAGGAGAAGACGGAGAAGAACCGCCTCAAGGACTTCTTCACCGTCGGGGACATCGGCTACCTCACCGAGGACGGGTTCCTGTTCCTGTCCGACCGCAAGGCCGACATGATCATCTCGGGCGGCGCGAACATCTACCCGGCCGAGATCGAGAACGAGATCACCCTGCATCCGAAGGTCGCGGACGTCGCCGTGTTCGGCATCCCCGACGAGGAGTGGGGCGAGCAGATCAAGGCCGTCGTGGAGCCCGCCGAGGGCGCCGAGCCCGGTGACGCGCTCGCGGCCGAGATCCTCGCGTCGCTGGAGGGCCGGCTCGCCAAGATGAAGTGGCCGAAGTCCATCGACTTCATCGAGACGATGCCGCGCGAGCCCAACGGCAAGCTCCTCAAGCGCAAGCTGCGGGACCCGTACTGGAAGGACCGCGACAGTGCCATCTAACACGGCGCCATCGGAGACCCCCGCCCCCAACCACGTCGTCGAGTTCCCCGGCGGGTACACCCGCTCGGTCGGGCCGGTGATCGGGCGCTTCCTCAGCGAGCTGCGCGACGGCCGGCTGGTCGGCGTCCGCACGGCGGGCGGCCGGGTGCTCGTCCCGCCGGCGGAGTGCGACCCCGACACCGGCGAGGACGTGACGGACGAGTTCGTCGAGGTCGGCCCGGCCGGGACGGTCACGACCTGGTCGTGGGTGCCGGAGCCGGCGAAGGGGCACCCGTTCGACCGCCCGTTCGCGTGGGCGCTGATCCGCCCGGACGGCGCCGACACCGCGCTGCTGCACGCCCTCGACCTGGGCGTCTTCGAGGCCGGCGCGAAGCCGCCGAAGTTCCTGAAGACGGGGATGCGGGTGCGGCCGAAGTACCGCGCGGAGCGGACCGGGACGATCGGCGACATCGAGTGCTTCCTGCCCGAGGTCACCATGATCAACCCGCAGGCGAGCCTCGACTACCGGCTGAAGGGCGGGCGGGCGCTCGGCCGGTTCCTGGAGGGGATCTCCGAGGGCCGCATCATCGGGCACCGCTGCCCGGTGTGCGAGAAGGTCATCGTGCCGATGAAGGGGTTCTGCCCGCGCGACGGCGTCCCCACGTCCGAGGAGGTGGAGCTGCCCGACACCGGCACCGTCACCACCTTCGCGGTCAACAACATCCCCGACCCGCGCGCCCCCGAGGTGCCGTTCGTGTCCGGCTACGTCCTGCTGGACGGCGCGGGCCTGACGATGCTCACGCTGGTCGCGGGGATCCCGGCCGACCAGGTGCGGATGGGCATGCGGGTGAAGGCGGCGTGGCGGCCCCGCGAGGAGTGGGACCGGTCGATGGCCAACATCAAGTGGTTCGAGCCGATCGACGAGCCCGACGTCCCCTTCGAAGAGATCAAGGACTTCATGTAATGCGTGATGTCGCAGTCGTCGCCTTCGCACAGAGCCATCACAGCGGCGAGGACCAGGGGATCGCCGAGACCGAGATGGTGCTCCCGGTGATCACCGAGATCAAGGAGCGGACGGGCCTGTCCCGGTTCGGTTTCACCTGCTCGGGCTCGTGCGACTACCTGCAGGGCGCGCCGTTCGCGTTCGTGTCCGCGCTCGACACGCTGGGCGCCTGGCCGCCGATCTCGGAGAGCCACGTCGAGATGGACGGCGCGTGGGCGCTGTACGAGGCGTGGGTGAAGCTCCAGATCGGCGAGATCGACACCGCGCTGGTGTACGGGTTCGGCAAGTCGTCCCAGGGCGACCTCCGCGCGATCATGAACCAGCAGCTCGACCCGTACACGCTGGCGCCGCTCGGCGTCGACCAGGTGTCGATGGCCGCCATGCAGGCCCGCGCCTACATGGACCGGTCGGGCGTGAAGGAGGACGACCTCCGCGCCGTCGCCGCGCGGTCCCGGGCGTCCGGCCGCGAGAACCCGTTCGCGCTGCACCTGCCGGACCCGGAGGGCGACGCCTACGACGTGGCGCCGCTGCACCCCTACGACGTCGCGCCCGTCACCGACGGCGCCGCCGCGATCGTGCTGGCGGCGGGCGACAAGGCGCGGGAGCTGTGCGAGCGGCCCGCGTGGATCACCGGCATCGACCACCGCACCGAGCCGCACGCGCTCGGCGTCCGCGACCTGACCCGCTCGGCGGCCGCCCGCATCGCGGGGGAGAAGGCCGGCGCGACCGGCATCGAGGTCGCGGAGCTGCACGCGCAGTTCAGCCATGAGGAGCTGATCCTGCGCGAGGCCCTCGGCCTGGACGACGGCGTGACCGTCAACCCGTCCGGCGGGGCGCTGTCGGCGAACCCGGTGATGGCGGCGGGCCTCATCCGGATCGGCGAGGCCGCGGCCCGCATCCACGACGGGACGGCGTCCCGGACGCTCGGGCACGCCGCGTCCGGCCCCTGCCTCCAGCAGAACCTCGTCTGCGTGCTGTCGGGAGAGAACAATGGCTAAATCCTGTGCGGTCATCGGCATCGGGCAGACCCAGTACAAGACCAAGCGGCTGGACGTCTCGATGGCCGGCCTGCTCCGCGAGGCGGCCCGCCGCGCCCTCGACGACGCCGGGCTGACCTGGAAGGACATCGACGCCATCGTGGTCGGCAAGGCGCCCGACCTGTTCGAGGGCGTCGTGATGCCGGAGCTGTTCCTGGCGGACGCGCTCGGCGCCACCGGCAAGCCGCTGCTGCGGGTGCACACGGCGGGCTCGGTCGGCGGGTCGACGGCGATCGTCGCGGCGAACCTGATCCAGTCCGGGGTGCACGAGCGGGTCCTCACGCTGGCGTGGGAGAAGCAGTCGGAGTCGAACGCGACGTGGGCGCTGACGGTGAACGGGCCGTTCACGACGTCCCTCGTGGTCGGCGCGGGCGGCTACTTCGCCCCGCACATCCGCGCGTACATGCGCCGGTCGGGCGCCCCCGACCACATCGGGACGCTCGTCGCGGTCAAGGACCGGCAGAACGCGCTGCGGAACCCGTACGCGCACCTGAAGATCCCCGGCATCTCCCGCGAGATGGTCGAGTCGACGCCGATGCTGTGGGAGCCGATCCGCTACCTGGAGACCTGCCCGTCGTCGGACGGCGCCTGCGCGATGGTGCTGGCGTCGGAGGACGCGGCGAAGAAGGCCCCGAACCCGCCCGCCTGGGTGCACGGCACGGCGATGCGGTCCGAGCCGATGCAGTTCGCGGGCCGCGACAGCGTCAGCCCGCAGGGCGGCAAGGACGCGGCGGCGGACGTGTACCGGCAGGCCGGCATCACCGACCCGCGCCGCGAACTCGACTGCGCCGAGGTGTACGTCCCGTTCTCCTGGTACGAGCCGATGTGGCTGGAGAATCTGGGGTTCTGCGGCGAGAGCGAGGGCTGGAAGCTCACCGAGGCGGGCGCGACGGCGTTCGACGGCGACATCCCGTGGAACCCGTCCGGCGGCGTGCTGTCGTCCAACCCGATCGGCGCGTCCGGGATGATCCGGTTCGCCGAGGCGGCGCTGCAGGTGCGCGGCCGGGCCGGGGAGCACCAGGTGGACGGCGCGCGGCGCGCGCTCGGCCACGCCTACGGCGGCGGCGCCCAGTTCTTCGCCATGTGGATCGTCGGCAGCGACAAGCCCTGATCTGACAACCCTTCCGAGGCGCGAACACGACCCCAGACCCCTGCTCCCCTGGGGACGACCCCAGACCCCGAAAGAGGGACGTCCGATGGAGTTCAACCACGCTGACCTGTTCGAGGGGATCGCGGACGCGATCGGGGACCGTGTCGCCCTGGTGTGCGGCGATCAGCGGCTCACGTTCGCCGAGCTGGACGAGCACGCGAACCGGCTCGCGCACCACCTGATGGACGCGGGCGTGCGGCCCGGCCAGCACATCGCCGTCCAGCTCTACAACGGCGTGGAGTACGCGGCCGCGCTGCTGGCCGCGATCAAGATCCGGGCCGTGCCGATCAACATCAACTACCGGTACGTGGAGAGCGAGCTGCTCTACGTGTACCGGGACTCCGACAGCGTCGCGCTGCTGTACGACGTGGAGTTCGAGGACCGGGTCGCGGCGACCGTCCCGGAGGTGCCGGAGCTGCGGCACCTCATCGCGGTGGGCGGCGCGCCGTCCATCCCGGGGGCGGTCGCCTACGACGCGGCGCTGAAGGACGCCGACGGCACGCGTACGGGTTTCCCGGCGCGGACCGGCGAGGACATCTACATCATTTACACGGGCGGGACGACCGGGATGCCGAAGGGCGTCATCTGGTCGACCGAGCAGATCATCTTCGCGTTCTGGAACCCGACGGTGCCGCGCCCGTCGCGTCCCGAGGACATCGTGGAGAACGCCCGCGACGGCGGCCCGCTGATCATGATGCCGGTGGCGCCGCTGATGCACGGGGCGGCGCAGGTCGCGACGTGGATCGCCTGGTTCATGGGCGCGACGCTCGTCTACACGCGCAAGTTCGACGCGGCCGACGTGTGGCGGACGATCGAGCGGGAGAAGGTCAACTCGCTGACGATCACCGGGGACGCGATGGCGATCCCGATGGCGGAGGAGCTGGCGCGCGGCGACTACGACACGTCCTCGCTGTTCGCCTACGTCTCCACGGGCGCGATCTTCACCGGGACGGTCCGGGACCGCATCCAGGAGCTGCTGCCGAACGTGATGATCCTGGACCGGTTCGGCTCGACGGAGTCGGGTTCGACGGCCGAGGCGGTCGCGGGCTCCACTCCGGAGAAGGGCCTGCGGTTCGCGCCGGACGTGGAGAACGTCACCGTGCTGGACGACGCGCTCCAGCCCGTCAAGCCGGGGTCGGGCGTCATCGGCCAGGTCGCCCGCACGGGGCACATCGCGCAGGGCTACTACAACGACCCGGAGAAGACGGCGAAGACGTTCCCGGTGGTGGACGGCAAGCGCTGGCTGCTCACCGGCGACATCGCCACCGTCGAGGAGGACGGGTCGATCGCCGTGTACGGGCGCGGCTCGCAGGCGATCAACACTGGCGGCGAGAAGGTGTTCCCGGAGGAGGTCGAGGCCGTCCTCAAGGGGCATCCGGCGGTGTACGACGCGGTGGTGACCGGCATCCCGGACGAGCGCTGGGGCAACCGCGTCGCCGCGGTGATCCAGGCGTCGGGCGACGTGCCGTCCTCGGAGGAGCTGGACGCGCACTGCCGGCGCGAGCTGTCGGGCTACAAGGTGCCGCGCGTCTACGCGTTCGTCGGCGAGATGAAGCGCTCCCCGGCGGGCAAGGCCGACTACCGGTGGGCGAAGCAGGTGGCGGAGGAGGCCCAGTAGGCGGGAAACGGAAGCGCGTAGAGGTCGGCCCCGAACCTTCGTGGGATTCGGGGCCAGGAGCGGACCTCTGTTAGTGGTCCTAACAACGACCATGGTAGGGGTGACCTGGGAGTGCCTCGCCCGCCGGGGCGTGAGTCCTGCGCCACACGACGCGCCGCCCCGGGTGGTTTCTGACCGGATGCGGCCACTAGGCTCTCTCTAAAACGGAGACGTGGCGGAAGAGGTGGGCGTGGCGACCCGGGACCCGGACCGGTTGGACGAACTCCAGCGGGCGATGCAGCGCAGCACCATGTTCACCGTGCTGCTGCACCACACGACCGCGAGCAAGGCGGGCCTGAACGTCACCGACGCGCAGTGCGTGAGCGCGCTGGTGCTGGACGGCCCGCAGACCCCGGGGCAGCTCGCGCAGCTCATGGGCATCACGACCGGCGGGGCCATCACCGCGGTCATCGACCGGCTGGAGCGCGCCGGCTACGTCAAGCGCACCCGCGACCCCGACGACCGCCGCCGCGTGATCGTCGAGCTGGTCGAGGAGAACGTCGCCGAGTTCGGCCGCTACTTCGATCCGATCGCGCGCGCCTTCTACGCCCGCCTCTCCACCTACAGCGACGAGGAGCTCGCCGTCCTGCGGCGCTGGATCCACGAGAACAACGAGGCGATGCCCGCCATCATCGAGGAGATCCGCAACCTCCCCTGACGGCGGACCGCCACCGCCGGGTCGTCAGGGGGTGAGGCGGCCGCGGAGGAGGGCCATCAGGGTCGCCTGGACGTCGGTCAGGGGGCGGGCGGGCTGGAGGGCCCGCCAGTCCAGGGCCACGGTCAGGACCATCCCGAAGACGGCGGACGCGGCGGTGCCCGTGTCGAGGTCGCGGCGCAGGTCGCCGGCGGTGACGGCGTCGCGCAGGACGTCGGCGACGACCTCGATGGCGCGTTCGCGGATCAGCCGGGCCGCGTGCTGCCAGTCGCCGCCCGCCCGCCATGTCTCCGCGATGAGCACGCGCGCGAACGGCTCGTGCTCGCCGATGAACGCGAGTTCGGCGGCGACGACCGCCTCCAGGGCGTCCAGCGGGGCCTTGCCGGACGCCGCGTCGCGCAGCGCGGTCGCGAGGCGTTCGACGCCGTACTCCAGCAGCGCCGAGAACAGGGCGGCCTTGCTGCCGAAGTTGTAGTAGACGGTGCCCTTGGCGACGCCGGCCCGTTCGGCGATCTGGTCGACGGTGGTCGCGGCGAGGCCGCTCTCGGCGATCAGCTCGATCGCCGAGGCGAACAGCTTCTCCCGCGTCGCGCTCCGCGCCATCGCGCCTCCTAGAGCTTCGGGCCCCTAGAGCTTCAGGGCCGGGTGGAGCCGCTTGAGCGTCCACACCCGGTTGTGCCGGACGGCCAGGGCGGTGAGGGCGAGCCCGCCGGCCAGGAACGCCGCCAGCACCGCACAACCCTGCCATACCGCCGTCATCGGCCCGCCGCCGATCAGGTGCCGGACGCCGTCCACCACCCACGACATCGGCAGGTAGGGCCGGATCACCTGGAAGAAGCGGGGGCTGGTCTCGATGGGGTAGGTGCCCGCGGCCGAGGTCAGCTGCAGCATGAGGAGCGCGAGCGCGATGATCCGGCCGACCGGGCCGAACCGCGCGTTCACCCACTGGATCACGGCGAGGAACGCGGCGGACGCGAGCGCGAGGAACGCCACGAGGCCCGGCCAGTGCTCGGCGCGCAGCCCGAGCGCGAACCGCAGGACCGCGAGGACGACCACGGCCTGCGCCGCGCCGATCGCCGCCGCGGGCAGCCAGCCGGCGAGCGCGACGCGGCGGCCGGGCGCGGTGCCCGCCATCGCGCGCGGGTTCAGCGGCCGCAGCAGCATGTAGATGATCATGCCGCCGACCCAGAGCGACAGCGGGACGAAGAACGGCGCGAACCCGGTGCCGTAGTTCGGGACCGGGTTGTCGGTGGTGCTGGCCAGCCGCACCGGGTCGCTCATCATGCCGCCCCGGGCGGCGCGCTCGTCGTCGCCGTAGGCGGGGATCTTGCGGACGCCGTCGTCCAGCCCGGTCGCGAGCTTGCCGCTGCCGTCGGCGAGCTGGGTGAGAGCCGTCTCCAGCGTCACCGCGCCGCCGGAGAGCCGCCCGAGCCCGCCCTGCAGCTCTCCGGCGCCGCCGGAGAGCGTGGTGAGGCCGGTCGTCAGCTTGGACGAGCCGGCGAGCAGTTGCCCGGCGCCCGCGTTGACCTGCCGCGTCCCGGCGTCGAGGCGGTCGATGTCGCGGCGGGCCTTGTCGACCTTGGCGGCGAGGGCGGGCGCTTCCTGGGCGATCTTGCGGGCGGCGCGCTCGACCGTCCGCGCGTCGGCGGCGACCTTGCGCAGGTCGCCGGTGTGCCCGCGGACGTACCCGTCCACCTGCTTCGCCACCGCCACGACCTGCGCGGCGGACCGGGTGAGGTCCTGGCTGACGTTCGCGGGTATCTCGGGATGCGCGGCGAGATGCGTCTCCAGCTCGGTCTGCGCGCGCTCGGCCCGCCGCACGGCGTCGCCGGTCTGCGCGGGCAGCCGCCCGGCGCCGTCGGCGAGGGCGTCCGCGCCCCGCGCGACCGCCAGCGCGGCCGACCGGATCTCGGGGGCGTTCTCGCGCAGCAGCGGGACGAGCGTGCCGCCCGCGCGGTCGACGGTCGCGCTCAGCCGCCGCATCCCCGCGGCGACCTGCTCGGTCCCGTCGTGCAGGTCGCCCAGCCCGGACGTCAGTTCCGCGCTGCCGGAGCGGGCCTCGTCGATGCCGCCCTTGAGGCGTCCCGCGCCCGCCTCCGCCTCGCCCGCGCCCTGGGCGAGCTTCCCGGCCCCGTCCTCGGCCTGGCCGGAGCCCTCGGCGAGCTTCCCGGCGCCGTCGGCGGCCTCGCCCAGCTCGCCGTGCAGCTTGCCGAACGACAGGAAGACCTGGTCGAAGTACCCGCGCACGGCCTCGGTCCCGGCGGCGGCGCTGATCTCCTTGAACGCGGCCTGCGCGAGCGTCCCCATCACGTAGTTGTTCGCGTCGTTCATCCGGAGCCGCAGCCCGGCCGGCTGGGGCGTGCCGTCCCCGGACGGCGACGCGATCCGGGCGCTGAAGTCGGACGGGATCGTCAGCGACAGGTAGTACTTGCCCGACCGCACGCCCTTGTCGGCCTCCTGCGCCGACACCGTCCGCCAGTCGAACACCTTGCGCTTCTCAAGCTCGTCGGCGAGGTCGGCCCCTGCGTGGACGGTCTTGCCGTCCGCCTTGGCCGGCCGGTCCTGGACGACCAGCGCCACCGGCACATGCCGGAGCCGGGCGTAGGGGTCCCAGAACGACCACAGGTAGAGCCCGGCGTAGAGCAGCGGGAGGAGGACGAGACCGGCGAGCGCGACGCGGGTCAGCCGGTTGCGCTGGAAGCGCCGCAGTTCGAGGGCGCCCGGCGTCAGCGCGGGAAGTCTCATGGGGGGATCTCCTGGCTAGCTGGTCAGAGCGAGAGTTCGTGGGTGGCCACGCCCTCGGCGGGCGCGGCGTCATGGCACGCGGCGACGACGGTGACGCCGCCGGACGCGATGGCGGCGAGCCGCCGCCACAGTGCGCGCTGCCCCTCGGCGTCCAGCCCTTCGCCGACGTCGTCGAGCAGGAGCAGGCCGGGGTCGCCGACCAGGCCGAGGGCGGCGCCGAGGAGCTGCTCCTCGTCGGGCGCGAGGTCGGCGGCGAGCGTCCGGGGATCGAGGTCGAGACCGGCCCGGTCCAGGGCGCGGCGCCTGCGGGCGTCCCGTCCCCGGAACCCGCCGAAGACGCCCTCGCGCAGGGCGAGGGCCTCGTTCAGGTGCTCGCGGACGGTCAGCGCCGGGTCGAGTTCGGTGACGCCGGGGACGATGCCGAGCGCCGCGACGCGCTGGATGTCGGAGAGGCCGGTGCGGCCGCCGACCCGGACCGTGCCCTCGGTGGGCCTCATGCGGCCGCCGAGGGTGAGGAGCAGCGCGGTGCGTCCCGTCCCGGCGATGCCGCTCACGGCGACCAGCGCGCCGGCCGGGGCGTCGAGGTCCGCGCCGCGGAACGCCCATCCCCGGGGGCCGCGCACGCCGAGCCGCCGGGCCCGCACGGGGAGTCCGGCGGCTCCGGGACGGCCCCCGCCAGTCCCGGAGCCGCGCGGCCGGGGTCCGGGGACGGTCGCGGCGGTCCCCCCGGCCGCGGCAGCCGTCCCCGGAGTCTGGTGCGCGGACGTCATCGCGGAGCCTCCCGGATTTGTACTGACCGGTCAGTTCAAATCTAGCCCCGCGTTGAACTTCGCGAATCCACCTGAACGGTGACATCAGACACGTGACCGCTACGCCCCAGGTCACACGGTCCCAGAGGGGTGACTTCCGTCACATCGCCGTCAAGATGCCGCGCGACTGGCGCCGCCGCCCGCTGCCGCTGCGCGCCGCCGCCTACGGCCGCCTCCCGCTCCAGGCCCCGCTGATCGCCTGGGCCCCGCACGTGGCGCGCGAGGCGCGCCGACCGCGCCCCGGAGCCGCCCCGCCGCCCATATGATCATTTCTTCGCAGAGGCGACGACGAGGGGCCGGTGAACCGTGGAACCGCTGCGTCCGGAGGATCCCGCGCAGATCGGCGGCTACCCGCTGCTGGGCCGGCTCGGCGCCGGCGGCATGGGCCAGGTCTACCTGGGGCTGACCGGCGGCGGGCGGCACATCGCGGTCAAGGTCATCCGGGAGGACTTCGAGGGCCCGGAGGCGCTCGCGCGCTTCCGCCGCGAGGTCGCGACCGTCGAGCGGGTGCGGTCCCGGTCGGCCGCCGCGATGGTCGGCGCCGGGCTGGACGCGCCGCCGTACTGGCTGGCCACCGAGTACGTCCCCGGTCCGACGCTCCGGCAGGCCGCCGGCCGGCACGGGCCCGTCCCCGCGGCCACCTGCCTGCGGCTGCTCGCCGCGCTCGCCCAGGGCCTGCTGGAGATCCACCGGCAGGGCGTCCAGCACCGCGACCTCAAACCCGGCAACGTGATCCTCGCCCCGGACGGCCCGCGCCTGATCGACTTCGGCATCGCGCGCGGCGAGGGCCAGACGCAGATCACCCAGACCGGCGCGTGGAACGGCACCCCCGGCTACGTCGCGCCGGAGGTCGTCCGCGAGCAGCTGCCGCTCCCCGCGTCGGACGTGTTCTCGCTCGCCGGCACCATCGCCTACGCCGCCACGGGACGCCCGCCGTTCGGCGGCGGCCGCATCGAGGCCGTCCTGCACCGCACGCTCAGCGGCGACATCGACGTGGACGGCGTCGAGCCCCGGCTCGCCGACCTGCTCCGCCGCTGCGCCGCCAAGGAGCCGGAGCAGCGCGTCGGCCTGGAGCAGCTCCTCCACGAGATCGGGCCCATCGAGCCCCTCGCCGCCGACCCCGCCTACCGGGCGATCGTCGGGACGGTCCAGGCGCCGCCGCTCAGCATCGCCGACGCCGCCGCGTCCGGCCTCGTCCCGCCGGACCGCACGCGGACCGTGCCCGGCGGCGCGGGGCCCGCGCGGTCGCGCGCCGCCGTCATCGCCGCCGGGGCGGCGGTGGTCGCCGTCGTCCTAGGCGGCGCCTTCGCGGCCCGCTTCGTCCTGAACGGCGACGACGGCGAGACCGGCGGGAAGGGGCCGAACGCGGCCCAGGCCGGCCCGGGCGCGAACGGCGGGCAGAAGACCGGCGGAGACCCGGCCACGACCGGCACGAGCCCGGCAGCGGCCGGACGCACTCCGTCCGCCGACGGCCGCCCGCCGGACGAGATCTTCGTCAAGGAGCCCACCGGCGACTTCCAGAACACCCGCTTCTCCCAGAAGGACTTCACCTGCCTCCCGGCGGTCCGTCCGGAGGACCAAGCCCTGGCCAGGGACCTGCAAAGGTCGGCGCCGCGCCAGCCGGTCACCGCGTCGTCCATCGAGCTGAGCATGCGGTTCAAGTACGCGCAGCCGTCCGGCTACTACGTGGCCGCGCAGATCCGCCCGCCCGCGGAGCAGCAGGGCAACGGCGTGACCGGCGTGGTGGTGAGCAAGCCGCACCTGGTACCGAAGGAGAACCAGGACGTGAAGCTCCAGTACCCGGCGGACTTCAAGTGGAAGGGCGCCGGGAACGGCACCTACCCGCTGATGAAGGGCGTCTGGACCGTCATCTGGATGCACGTCCACCCGAACGGCGACGCGTACTTCATGGCCTGCGACGGCTTCACGGTCGCGTGAAGCCGTCGCCGTGTCGCCGGGCGGGCCGTCCGGTCAGCGGACGGCGATGACCGCGGAGCCGTGGCCGAACAGGCCCTGGTTCACCGCGATGCCGGCCCGCGCGTCCTCGACCTGGCGGCCCTCCGCCTGACCGCGCAACTGCCAGGTCAGCTCGCACACCTGCGCGATCGCCTGCGCCGGGATCGCCTCGCCGAACGAGGCGAGGCCGCCGCTGGGGTTCACCGGGATCCGGCCGCCGAGCGCCGTCGCGCCCGAGCGCAGCAGCTCCTCGGCGCCGCCCTGCTCGCACAGGCCGATGTCCTCGTACCAGTCGAGTTCGAGGGCGGTGGACAGGTCGTACACCTCGGCGAGCGACAGGTCCCCGGGGCCGAGGCCCGCCTCCTCGTAGGCGGCGTGCGCGATCGCGGAGCGGAACGGGCGCTCCGGGACGGCGGCGGTCATCGCCGAGTCCGTCGCGAAGTCGGGCAGGTCCAGCACGGTCTTCGGGAACGTCGGCGTCACCGTCGAGACCGCCGGGATCCGCACCGGGTCGGCCACGCCGTGCCGCCGCGCGAACTCCATCGAGGTGAGGACGAGCGCGGCGCCGCCGTCGCTGGTCGCGCAGATGTCCAGCAGCCGCAGCGGGTCGGCGACCACGGCGGACTCGCGGACGTCCTCGACGGTCACCTCCTTGCGGTACCGGGCGTTCGGGTTGCCGAGGCCGTGCCGCGCGTTCTTCACCTTCACGGCGGCGAAGTCGTCGAGGGTGGCGCCGTACATGGCCATCCGGCGGCGCGCGTACAGGGCGAAGTAGATGGGGTTGGTCGCGCCCAGCAGGCGGAACCGCAGCCAGTCGGGGTCGTCGGGGCGGTCGCCGCCGACGGGCTTGAAGAAGCCCTTCGGGGCGGCGTCGGCGCCCACGACCAGCGCGACGTCGCACAGGCCCGCGAGGATCTGCGCGCGCGCCGTGTTGATGGCCTGCGCCCCGGAGGCGCACGCCGCGTAGCAGCTCGACACCCGCGCGCCCGACCAGCCGAGCGCCTGCGCGAACGTGGCGCCCGCGATGAACCCCGGATACCCGTTGCGGATGGTGTCGGCGCCGGACACGTACTGGACGTCCGTCCACGACAGCCCGGCGTCGGCGAGCGCCTCCCGCGCCGCCGCGAGCCCGTACTCGACGAAGTTGCGGCCCCACTTGCCCCACGGGTGCATCCCCGCGCCCAGGACGGCGATGTCGCGACTCACTTGACGGGCCTCCACATCCAGACGGTGTACTCGGCTTCGTCGTCCTCGTAGAGGGTGCCCTCGGTCAGCTCGACCTCCATGCCGACCTCCAGGTCGTCCACGGTGACGCCGGGGACGACCTGCCCCAGGACGACCATGCGCTCGGCGTCGAGCTCGACGGCGGCGACCGTGTAGGGGACGAACGGGTCGGGGGAGACGTACGGCGGTGGCGGCTTGTAGCGCGCGTCGGCGTACGACCACACGCGGCCGCGGGGGGACAGGGCGTACGGCTCCAGCTCCGAGCCGTCCTTCGGTCCCGTGCAGCCGGGGTTGCGGCACGCCAGCTCGTTGCGCGGGAAGTACGGCGTGCCGCACGACGAGCATCGGGTACCGAGCAGGCGGACGTCGCCGTCCGCGGTGGTGTACCAGCCCTCGACGGCCGGACGGCGCTCCTTGGTCGTGGTCACGCGGCCCTCCTCGTGTCTTCTCGGCGAGAGTACCAATCAAACAATCGTTAGAAAGAATGCCGCGTCCGGTCAGCGGGATGGATCACCGGGGGGTGGGGGCGGAGCGCGGGGCGAACCGCCGGGGGCGAGGTAACTGACTCGTCAGTCACTTCGCTAGAGTGAACCGAGTCGGATTCTGCCCATGCCGCCCACAGGGTGCGAGCGAATTGCAGCAGGTAGCAAGCAGTAGGGAGCGCGCGGATGCGGACTGGTCTTGACGGAAGAACGGCCCTGGTCACCGGGGCGTCCCGGGGCATCGGGAAGGCGATCGCGGCGGCGTTCGCCGCCGAGGGCGCCAACGTGGTGATCTCCTCCCGCAAGCAGGAGGCGCTCGACGAGGTCGCGAAGGAGATCGGCGCGGCCAGCCCCGGCGCCAAGGTGCTCGCCAAGGCGGCGCACGTCGGCCACGCCGACGAGGCCGCCGCCTGTGTGGAGGCGGCCGTCGCCGAGTTCGGCGGCATCGACATCCTGGTCAACAACGCCGGGACGAACCCCTACTACGGCCCGATGGCCGACATCGAGCCCGCCGCCGCGGCCAAGACCGTCGAGGTCAACCAGTTCGCGATCGTCCAGTGGACGCAGCTCGCGCTGAAGGCGGGCCTGGCCGAGCGCGGCGGCGCCGTCATCAACATCGCCTCCGTCGGCGGCATGATCACCGAGCACGGCATCGGCTACTACAACGCCACCAAGGCCGCCGTGATCCACCTCAGCCGGCAGTTCGCGATGGAGCTGGCGCCCAAGGTGCGCGTGAACTGCATCGCCCCCGGCCTGGTCAAGACCCATCTCGCCCGCGCGCTGTGGGAGCCGAACGAGGCGGAGATCAGCAAGCACATGCCGCTGCGGCGGCTCGGCGAGCCCGAGGACATCGCCAACGCGGCCGTGTTCCTCGCGGGCGACGCCTCGTCCTGGATGACCGGGCAGACCCTCGTCGTGGACGGCGGCGCCACCATCCGCGCGTCGATCGCCTAGGAGGCACCCATGTCACGCTGGGGACTGACCATTCCGCTCACCGGGCTCCCGCTGGCCGAGCACCGCGAGCTCGTCGCCGAGCTGTCCGGGCTCGGCTACACCGACGCCTGGTCCGCCGAGACCAACGGCACCGACGCGTTCACCCCGCTGGCGCTCGCCTCCCAGTGGGGCCCCGAGCTGCGCCTCGGCCCCGCGATCGTCCCGGTCTACACGCGCGGGCCGGCGCTGCTGGCCCAGCACGCCGCCACCCTCGCCGACCTCGCGCCCGGACGGTTCGTGCTCGGCATCGGCACCTCGTCCGACACGATCGTGCAGCGCTGGAACGGGATCCCGTTCGACGAGCCGTACAAGCGCGTCCGCGACACGCTCCGCTTCCTGCGCAAGGCCCTCGCCGGGGAGAAGGTGAAGGAGGAGTACGACACCTTCGCCGTCAAGGGCTTCAAGCTGGACAACGTCCCGGCGACGCCGCCGCCGATCGTCCTCGCGGCGCTGCGCCCCGGCATGCTGCGGCTCGCCGCCCGGGAGGCCGACGGGGCGATCACCAACTGGCTCGCGCCGAAGGACGTCCCGACGGTGCGCGGCGTGCTGGGCGACGAGCCCGAGCTGATCGCGCGGCTGTTCGTGTGCCCGACCGACAATGCCGAGGAGGCGCGCGCGATCGGCCGCTGGATGATCGCCGCGTACATGACGGTCCCCGTGTACCGGGCGTTCCACGAGTGGCTCGGCCGGGGCGAGGCGCTGCGGCCGATGAACGAGGCGTGGGCGGCCGGCGACCGGAAGAAGGCGCTGGAGGTCATCCCGGACGAGGTCGTCGACGACCTGATCGTGCACGGGTCGCCCGAGGCGTGCCGCGCCCGCGTCCGCGAGTACGTGGACAGCGGCCTGACCACGCCGGTTCTAGCGGTCGTCCCGGGCGGCGGGCTCTCCCCGGTGGAGGCCGTGCGGGCGCTCGCGCCGACCGCGGACTGACACCTCCTGATCACGTCTCGATGTTTGCCCCCACCCTTCACTGGGGAGGGTGGGGCAGATCCGACAGACAGCCAGAGACGTGAGGAGCTGATCGTGCTCACGCTGACCAGCGGTGCCGTCCAGGTCATTCGTACAGTGACCGCGAACCCGGAGCTTCCGCCGGAGACCGGCATCCGCATCGAGTCCGGGCTCGACGGCTCGGACGCGCTGCGGCTCTCGGTCGCCCCCGCGCCCGAGGCCGGCGACCAGGTCGTCGAGGAGGAGGGCGCCAAGGTGTACCTGGAGCCCACCGTCGCCGAGATGCTCGACGACAAGACCCTCGACGCCCAGGTCGACCCGCAGGGGGACGTGGCGTTCACCATCGCGGAGGGAACCGAGGGCACCCCTACCTGACTCCGCCCGAACGACGTGCGAGGGCCGGGGCCGCCGCGGGCGGCTCCGGCCCTCATGCGTTCAGCGCATGGCCGCGACGACGGCCACCACGGCGAACACGAACGCCACCGTGGTGAGGATCATGAACGCGGCGATCACCGCGCAGGCCAACCCGCGCGGCTGGTCGCGCCACGTGCCGTAGCGGTCGCGCACTTGCCGGTCCAGATCCTGGAGTGGAGCGCCAGCGGAGCGGAAGGAGCTGGACCGGCGGCTCTCCTCGGGGGGTCTGGGGGGTCGTCCCCCCAGAGGAGACCCGTCCAGTTCTTCCCGGGACGGCCGTTCCGCGTCGGGGGAGTCGGGCGAAGACGGGGTCGTCACGCTCGCCAGTCTCCCAGATCCACTACTCGGGGAAGGACGGGTGCGGGCCGAGCGCCCAGTATTCGTACAGGCCGTAGCCGGTGACGGCGTCGGTCGGCTCCGCACCGTCCAGGTACTCGTACCGGCCGACCGCGTCGACCATGCCCCACATGCGGGCGGCGTCGTCCGGCTTGCGGACGTCGTGGGTGACGCCCTCCACCTTGAGGTCGGGCCCCTGGTACATGCCGTGCTTCCAGCCGGGCTCCAGCCCGTAGCCGGTGCCGACCATCATGTGGACGGGCAGGATCGGCGTGGCCCTCACCTCGAACGGCTCGCCGCCGGGCGGTGCGAAGCGGAGCGTGGCGGTGACCACGTCGCGCGTGCCCTCGGCGTACTCGGGACGGTATTCGGGACGTCCGAGATACTCCGCCTCACGGTCGGGCCAGACGCGGGTGGCCTCTTCCAGGACGCGGCGGCCCTTCTCGTCCTCCTGCACGATGCAGAGGATCGAGTGGTCCTCGAACTGGATTGGCGTGTACAGCCAGTAGAACGTGCCGGCGTTCTTGACCTGGATGCCGGGCGGCTCCGCCTCGCCCACGGGGCGGATGCCCCAGGACCGGTCCCGCGAGCCCCACCAGTGGTCGGGTGTGACGTCGATGGTCTCGCCGTCGACCGTGATGGTGCCCGTCCAGCGTCCGGTCTGCGCGAGGCGCCGCGAGTCGAACATGACGCGCTCCTGCCAGCGCAGGTAGTGCGGCGGCTCCAGGGTGGCGGGGATCGATCCCTCCCAGGTCAGGTCGAAGGCCAGGCCGTGCTCGTTCTCGTCCAGGACGACCCTGAGCCGCTTCAGTCCCTCGATGACCTCGACGCGGAACGGTCCGACCGTGGTGTCCATGCGGTCGTTCCCCAGCTCGCGGGACGCCCGGACCACCTTGTGGATCGGGCCGCGCCGCACGACGGCGAACGCGTCCATCACCCCGAGGTTCGGGTACTGCCCGACCCCGATGATCAGCATCAGCTCGTCCGAGCAGGGATGGACGTTGAAGTAGTACCGGTCGTAGAAGTTGCGGTCGGACGTGGTGACGTGCCGCATCACCTCGGGCGCCTGGTGGATCGGGTAGTCGTCGAGCGGCGACAGCGTCACTGGTCCCCTCCGAGGATGCGGGCGAGCAGCTGCGTGCAGTTGTTGTTGTGGGGGAAGTCGGCGGTCTGGTCGATCCAGCCGAAGTCGATCATCGCCTGCCCGATCCGCGCCATGATCACGGAGAACTTGAAGCCGGACAGGATCTCGTAGTACGCCATGTGCCGCATCGGGCGGCCGAGCAGCTCCTCGTACCGGGCGACGGTCTCGGCGTAGGAGGGGAAGCCGTCCAGCCGGGCCGCGCCGACGCCCTCGCTGTGGTGCCGGTCGAGGAACATGAACCAGGCGAGGTCCTCCTCGGGCGCGCCGAGCGCGGCGGTCTCCCAGTCCAGGACGGCGGCCGGCGCGCCCTCCTGGAAGATCACGTTGCCGATGCGGGCGTCGCCCCACAGCGCGACCGGCTCGTCCGGCTCCTCGGGGCGGTTCGCCTTCAGCCACTCCAGCGCCTTGAGCGCCGTCTCCTGCGGCCCCTGGTAGGCCCAGTGCAGGTAGTGCTCGTAGTAGTTGAGCCGCTGGTCGAGGCCGGGCCTGCCCCACTTGGGCTGGTCGAGGAAGCCGAGCCCCAGCTCCCAGACGTCCAGCCGGTGCAGGACGGCGAGGATCTCCAGCGTGGACCACCACATCGCGGCCCGCTCCTCCGGCGCGGCCTCGGTCACCCAGCCGTCCATGTGGTACGGCGGCATGTCGGTGGGGACGCGGCCGTCGACCCGTCCCATCACGAAGAACGGGGCGCCCAGGACGTCCGGGGACGGCTCGTACCAGCGGATCGGCGGCACCGGGACGGCGGTGCGCTCGTCCAGGATCCGCATCAGCCGGTACTCCTCGGCGAACCGGGGCTCGGGGAAGACCTGGTACTTCGCGGGGGCGACCCGCGCGACGAGCGGCTCCCGGCGGGTCTGGCCGCCGTCCGTCCACTCCGCCTCGAACAGCAGGGTCTCGTTGGAGAAGCCGCTGGTCTGCGGGGTCTCCACGGCGGGGATCGCGGCGCCGGGCAGCCGCCCGGCCAGCCAGCCCCCCAGCGCGCGTCGGGTGATCTCGGGATCGCGTTGGTCGGGAACGGGCATGCCGCCTCCTTGCGCCGCACCAAAAGTAGAACGTGTTCTATCAACGAGCCGGGGGGCGGTCAATGGGTGCGGCCGCCCCGGCGTGAAAACATGGCCTGATGCAGTTGACGAAGCTCGGGCACGCCTGCGTCCAGATCACCGACGACGACCGCACGATCGTCATCGACCCCGGCGCCTTCAGCCACGGGGCGGCCGCCGCGCTCGCCGCCGCCGACGCCGTGCTGATCACCCATGAGCACTTCGACCACTTCGACGCCGACGCGCTGCGCGCCGCGATGGCGAAGCGGCCCGAGCTGGAGGTCTGGACGTCCCGCGTCGTCGCTGAGAACCTCGCCGACCTGGGCGGGCGCGTCCACCAGGTGGGCCACGGCGACGCCGTCACCATCGCCGGTTTCGACGTCCACGTCTACGGCGAGGAGCACGAGATCCTGCACCCGGACGTGCCGCCCATCCCCAACGTCGGCTTCCTGGTGAACGGCGAGGTGTTCCACCCGGGCGACGCGCTGACCGTCCCGTCCGAGCCCGTCCCGACGCTGTGCCTGCCCGGCAACGCGCCCTGGATGAAGGTCCCGGAGCTGTTCGAGTACACCCGGGCGGTCCGTCCCGAGCGCGCCTTCGTCATCCACGACGGCCTGCTGAACGACATCGGCCTCAAGGTGATGGAGACCGCCGTCACCAACGCGGGCAAGGAACAGGACAAGGAGTTCCGCCGCCTCGCCCCGGGCACCACGGTGGATCTGGCTGCCAAATGACCGATTCCCCCCAGCCCCCCGACCCCACCCCGGCGCGCGACCTCCGAACCGCACCACCGCTGATCCAGGCGGTGTTCTTCGACATAGGCGAGACCCTCATCAACGAGGGGGAGATCTACGGGCGCTGGGCCGACTGGTTCGGCGTGCCCAGGCACACGTTCCTCGCCAAGCTGGGCGCGCTGCTCGCCACGGGCGGCAGCCACATGGACCTCCTGGAGTACTTCCGGCCGGGATTCGACCTGGCGGAGGAGGAGCGGCGCCGCGCCGAGGCGGGCGTCCCGAACGGGTTCGGGCCGGACGACCTGTACCCGGACGCGCGGGCCTGCCTGTCCGGGCTCCGCGACCAGGGCCTCTACGTCGGCATCGCCGGCAACCAGCCGGTCGAGGCGGCGGCGCACATGGCGGCGATCGGCCTGGACGCGGACGTCGTCGGCATCTCGGACGTGTGGGGCGTCAGCAAGCCGTCGCCCGAGTTCTTCGAGCGCTGCGCCCAGCTCGCCGACGTGCTCCCCGACCGCGTCCTGTACGTGGGCGACCGCATCGACAACGACGTCCGTCCGGCCCTGGAGTTCGGGATGCGGGCGGCGTTCCTGCGGCGCGGCCCGTGGGGGCACATCCAGCAGGACGACGCCGCGCTCCGCGACTGCCTGTTCGTCCTGGACGACCTGGTCGGCCTGCCGAAGCTCGTCGCCGAGTACAACGCCCCATAGCCCCGCGGAACGTCCGGCCGGGCCCTTAGGGGATGTCCCCTAATCCCCGAGTATGGCGCCGGAACGGGCCCTGCGGCCGATGTGGGACACCCTGCCCGGTTCGTAGCGTGGGTGACGTGGCCGCGAGGAACGCGCGGCCGTGTTCACCGCTCGACGAATCGGGGAGAGAAGAACCCATGAACGGTCTCTACCGCCCGCGCAACGGCCGGATGATCGCGGGCGTCTGCGCCGGGCTCGCGCGCCGGTTCGGCATGACGCCCGGGATGGTCCGCCTGCTCTTCGTGCTGTCGTGCCTGCTGCCGGGCCCGCAGTTCGTGGTCTACCTGGTCCTGTGGGTGATGATGCCGGACGAGGACCGGCACATGGCGGGCGCCCGCTAGCTCAAGATCATCGATAGCGCTCGACCAGGCCCGCCCATGGGTGTTAGATCGGGGCACCACCATCGGACCCCTTCCACCGCCCGGTCGCCCGGGCGGGGAACGCGGGAAGGGGCCCGTCCCTCCGTGGGAAGGGGAGGAGCCAGGTGCCTGAGGAGGCCGCCGCCGCGCGCGAGGCGGAGTACGCGGCCCGGCTGCTGGGCTTCCTGCGCGACCTGGCGCGGGCCCGGCGGCGCCCGTCCCGCGACCTCGCCGGCCACGACCACGTCGAGTGGCTGGCCGACCTGCCCGGCGACGTCTACGTGGAGGCGGACGCCGGGCCCGGCGACGTCCTGTTCAGCGTCCCGGTCATCCCGCTCACGCCGCCCGTCGTGCTGGAGGAGTTCGACGGCTGGCTGGCCCTCCGCAACTGGTACCGGGTCCTGCGCGAGCTGGCCGGGCAGGAGGTCGTGCTCGCGACCGGCCTGCTGTCGTGGCGGCCCGCCGTCCACGACCACCTGCTGAGCACGCCCGTCCGCATCGTCGTCGACGAGCGCACCGAACGCGTCGACGTCGTCCTCACCGGGCACACGACCCTGCGCGACCGGGAACTGCTCGCCGGGCATCCCGGGTTCCGGCCCGCCGGCTGGATCGCGGACGCCGTCCAGAACGGCCAGGGCTTCGGGCTGAACCCGTCGGTCGGGGACGTCCTGCGCAAATGGTCCCAGACCGCGCTGACCGGCCCCGCCGAGTACCGGGAGGACTGGACCCCCGGCACCGATGCCGGGCCGCCCGCCCCGCGCATCCGGCTCGCGCCCGCGCTGGTCGTCCGGCCGCCGGGCCGCGGCGCCGTCGCCGACCACCACGCCCGGCTGCTCGCCCTGCTGCCGCGGCGCGTCCCGGACGGGCTGGCCCGGCTGGTGTCACCGGGTCGAAAACCCCAGGTCATGCACATCCCGGAGCGGGCGCCGGAGACCGTCCCCGACCTGCTCGCCGGGATGCTGGCGCGCGGCCACCGGGTACTCGTCGCCACGTCCGGGCCCGGCGCGTCCGCCGCGCTGCGCGCCGCCCTCCCGCCCGGACTCGCCGCGCTCACCGCGACCGACGCCGCCACCGGCGCGCAGGTGCGGGACGCGATCAGCGCCGCCCGCCCCGACGAGGCCGCCGCCGCCGAACGCGAGAAGGCCGCCGCCCGCCGGGTCGCCGAGCTCACCGAGCACCTGGACGGCGAGTCCGCAGCGCCCCAGCCCGACCGCCGCGACGAGGCCCCCGAGCTGTCGTGGCTGCCCGTCCGGCCCGACCTGCCGCCGACCCCGCCGATCTCCCGGTCCGAGGCGGCGGAGCTCGTCGTCCTGCTCGCCGAGGAGAGCCCCGCCCGCAAGGCCCGCACCCGGCAGCGCGACGTCGACCCGGGCGCGCTGCCGAGCGCCGCCTACGTGCGCACCCTGGTCGACGCGGAGCAGGCCGCCGCCGAACGCGCCGAACGCGCCCGGACGGACCTGTCCCAGCGCCTCCGCGACAGCGACGTCACCCTCCTCGCCCGCCTCGACGGCGACGCGTCCGTCGTCGCCGCCGCGCTCCGCGACCTCGGCCTGGACGGCCACCCGGGCGGCTGGAACCCCGCCGACCTCGCCGTCCGCGCGTTCAGCGACGCCCTCGCCGAACGCCGCCCCCTCATCTGGGCCCGCGTCGTGGAGATGACGTCCCGCGCCCAGTGGGCCGAACGCGCCCTCGCCGGGCTCGGCGGCCACCGCGTCGAACTGCCCGCCGACGCCGACCTGCGCGGCCTCGCCGCCGCCGCCCAAGACCTGCGCGGCTACCTCGCCGGCGGCGGCACCCTCAAACGCGGCCCCCTGCGCTCCGCCGCCCAGCGCCAGGCCGAGACGCTGCTCGCCACCGTCACCGTCGACGGCGCCGCGCCCACCACGGCCGAGCTGCTCCACCTCGTCCACACCGACCTCATGGTGCGGATCACCTGCCGCGAACTCCAGTACGTGTGGGAGGCCGCGGGCATCTCCTTCCCCGCCGACCTGCCGCCCGCCGAGCGCATCGCCCGGTTCGTCCGCGCCCACGCCCGCCTCGCCCGCGTCCGGGACGCCATGCCCGCCGTCGACTCGACGCGCACGCTCCTTGACCGGAACGGCTTCGGCGTGTCCCTCGGCCACCCGGCCCAGTGGCACGCCTACGCCACCGCCCTCCGCAACGCCCTCGAAGGACTCGGCGTCAACCGCGCCACCGCCGACCTCGACGCCCTCCGCGACTCGCTCGGCCCGCCGCACGCCGACGATCCCCCCGAACTGGGCGCCGCCGTCGCCGCCATCGAGGCCCGCGACGCCGCCGCCTACGGCCGCGCCCTCGGCGCCCTCGCCGAGGCCCGCCACGAACGCGCCCTGCAGATCCGCTGCACCGAACTCCTCGACCGCGTCCGCGCCGTCCACCCCGACCTCGCCAACCTCATGATCGCCACCGACGGCGACGAGGCATGGCACGACCGCACCCGCCGCTGGGACGACGCCTGGGCCTGGGCGCGCCGCGCCGCCACCGCTGCCCCGCCGCCGCCCGCCCGCACCGAACTGGCCGCCGCCGAGGAGGAACTCGGCGAGGCCCGCGCCGCCCTCGCCACCGCCCAGGCGTGGACGGCCGCCACCGCCCTCGCCGACGTCCCCGCCTGGATCCTCCCGCTCTGGCGCATCCCGGACGTCCTCCCGCCCGAACCCGACTCGTTCGACGCCGTCATCGTGGACGGCGAGCACGAGGCCGGCGCCGAGGCCCTCTTCGTCCTGTGGCTGGCCCCCCGCGCCGTCCTCGTCGGCCCCGCCGGCGCGGACCTCCCACCCCCCGAGGGCCCCCTCCCCGCCACCCGCCTCCCACCCCACCTGCACGAAACGATCACCCCCACGACGACCCTCTTCACAGCCCTCACAGGCCCCCGCACCGAGCCCGAGCAGCAGCACCCAGCCCCCGCAAAGACCCCACCCCGCCGCCTGGACGCCCCACCCTTGGCCCCCCGCGACACGAACCACCCCACCACCCGTCCCACTCCACCCCGCCGCCTGGACGCCCCACCCCTGACCCCGCCCGAACACCCCCCACCCCGCCGCCTGGACGCGACGTCCGACCCAGAACCCCGCCCACCGACAGTCCCCGCCCTCTGGGGCACCCCAGGCCCCCACCCACCCCCACAGCCCCCCGCAAAGGCACAAGACCCACAGCCGTCAGAGGCACAAACACGCCGCCCGCCGAGCGACCCCGAGGCAGAGACGCCGCCCGACCAGCCGCGCCCGCAGGACCCACCGCGCCGCCAAGCTCCGCCGCGCCCTCCGGCGTCGCCGCAACCCTCAGAGGCACAAGGACAACCGGAAACGCGCCGCCCGCCCACCCAACGGCCTTCGCCGCGCCCGCTGGAGGCAGAGGGCATACGCCCGACAGACTCGCCACGCAGGCCAGAGTCGCCGCCTCCGCTGGAATCGCACGGCCCATCCGCCCCACCGCGTCGGCCGCTCCCACCGCGCTCGCTGGAGAGACAGGGACCGCTGGAGTCACACGGCCCTCCCACGCCGCCGCGCCCGCAGGACTCCCCGCGTCGGCCGGATTCACCGCGCTCGCAGGAGTCACACGGGCCGTTGGAGTCCCAAGGTCCTCCCACGCCGCCGCGCCCGGAAGACTCACCACGTCAGCCGGAGTCACCACGTCAGCCGGAGTCACCACGTCAGCCGGAGTCACCACGTCAGCCGGAGTCACCGCGTTCGCCGGAGTCACACGGGCCGTTGGAGTCGCGCCGCCCGCCGTCGCCGCCGCTTCGGCCGGGCTCGCCGCGCCCGCAAGATTCGCCGCGCCAGGCAGAGGCGCCGGGGTCGCCGGGGTCGCCGGAGTCGCGGGGGCCGTTGGAGTCGCGCCGCCCACCTGCGCCGCCGCGTCGGCCGGAGTCGCAGGGGCGGCCTGAGGCGCCGTTGGAGTCCCACGGTCCGCCCGCGCCGCCGCGCCCGCAGGACTCGTCCCGTCAGCCGGAGTCACCGCGCTCGCAGGAGTCGCGGGGACCGTTGGAGTCGCGCCGCCCACCCGCACCGCCGCGTCGGCCAGAGACTCAGGGGCGGCCTGAGGGGGCGCGCCCGCAGGACTCGCCACGTCAGCCAGAGGCGCCGGGGTCGCAGGAGTCGCGCGGGCCGTTGGAGTCGCGGCGCCCACCCGTGCCGCCGCGTCGGCCGGGGTCGCAGGGGCGGCCTGAGGGGGCGAGCTCGCAGGATTTGCCGCGTCAGGCAGAGTCGCCGGAGTCGCGCCGTCCGCCGTCGCCGCCGCGTCCGCAAGATTCGCCGCGTCAGGCAGAGTCACCGCGCCCTCCGGAGTCACGCGGGCCGTTGGAGGCTCGCCCACCCGTGCCGCCGCGCCCGCAGGACTCGCCCGGCCGGCTAGAGTCACCGCGTTCGCAGGAGTCGCGCGGGCCGTTGGAGTCGCGTCGCCCACCTGTGCCGCCGCGTCGGCCAGAGACTCAGGGGCGGCCTGAGGGGGCGCACCCGCAGGACTTGCCACGTCAGCCAGAGTCACCGGAGGCGCGGCGTCCGTCGTCGCCGCCGCTTCGGCCGGGGTCGGCGCGTCCGTCGGAGTCGCCGGGGTGGGCTGAGGGGGCGCGGCCGCAGGACTCACCACGTCGGCCAGATTCTCCGGAGGCGCGTCGGCCGGCTGGGCCGCCGCGGCGGTTGGAGGCGCTGCGGCCATCCGAGTCATCGGGGGCGGCGGGTTCGCCTGAGGGACGGGGGCCGGTGGAGTCGCGTCGTCCGTCTGGGGCGCCTCGGGTGCCGGACGTGCCGCGGCGGTTGGATTCGCCGCGGCGGCAACCGCGTCCTGCGGAGGAGCAGGAGCAGTGGGAGCCGCATCGTCCGCCTGCGCCGCCGCGTCACTCTCGTCCCGCTGACTCACCGCGCGCGCCGGAGGCGCAGGGCGGAGCGTCTTCGGCGGGGGAGGAGCGTCGGGAGGAGGCCGGGGGGCCGGCGAAGGTGCGGCGCGGGCAGTCGATCGTGGGGTACAAGCGGCCCGAGCTGGTCGAGATCGTCGGGCGGATCGCGGAGCGGGAGCCGGATCTCACCGATGAGCAGCTCGTCGAGCTGGTCGCGCGGCTTCTCGGGTGTCCGGAGGACGAGGCGCTGCTTGTCGGGGCGCGTCTCCGGTACGCCGTGGAGACGTACCGGCAGCAGTCGGGCGGCTGACCTTTGGTGGACGGTGGGCTCGTGCGGGCTCTGCAGGAGAGGGCGGCGCGCGGTCAGCCCGCGGAGCGCGTCGTGGACGCCGGCGGGTGGTGGTTGCGGGTCGCTCCCGAGGGGTCGTGGTGGGTGGGGGCGGTGCTTCCCCATGGCGGTGCGGGGATGGATGTGGTGGAGCGCCGGGTTGCGGGGGCGGAAGAGTTCTACGCCGCGCATGGGGCGGTGGCCCGGTTTCAAATCACGCCTGAGGTGTGTCGTGATGGGCTTGATGCCCTTCTGGATGAGCGGGGGTATCGGCGGCATAGTCCCGTGGCGTTGCAGGGGGCGAGCACTGCTCGTGTCCGGGAGTTGGAAAGGACGCTGAAAGTCAGCCTGGACGAGCGTCCGACGCGGGCGTGGTTCGATACCTGGCAGGCGGTGAACGGGGAGTCCCGCGCGGAATGGGAGATGCTCGCCCGGGTGGATCTGCCGTCCGTCTACGTGTCCGCGCTGGTCGGTGGCGATATCGTCGCGGTCGGGCGGGCGGTGGCCGATGACGGGTGGGCGGGCGTTTTCAGTATGGCGACCCTTCCCGAGGCGCGGGGGAAAGGCGCCGCTCGGAATGTGCTGTCCGCACTGGCGGGCTGGGCGGACGCGAACAATGCCGACCGCATGTACCTCCAGGTCGAACGCGGGAATGGGGCGGCGTCGCGGCTCTACGCGCGGGCGGGGTTCACCGAAATGTGCGTCTACCACTACCGGAGCGCCGGGCGGCGGTAATGGGCGTGCGAAGTGTCGGTGGCGACCGGCAGAATCGCGTGCATGGTGGCCGACGAACTGGTTCAGGTGTGGCGGGACGTCATTCAGGGCGACGAGAAGTCGTGGGTCCTGTTCGAGAACGGGACGTGCGTGATTCTGATGGAGCCCGAGGACGACCTGAGCGCGCAGGCGGTGGAGTTGCTGCGCGAGTACGGGCCCGTCCACGCGGGCGGTCCGGCCGGTGACTTCGGGACGATCGATCTTGAGGCGGCGCCCGGATGGGCCGTGTACGGGCACCACGGCGACATCCTCACCTATGTCGCTCCGGACGAGGTCGAGGAAGGCGCGGACGATCTGGTCGTGGGCCTGTTCGGGCGGGCGAAACGGGATCAGGACGGCCGGGAACTCGCCGTGGTCCATGTGGAGGACAAGCGGGCCCGGTGAATTGGCGCACCGATGTCAGCGGATGTCTGTACAAATGTCGTGTGACGGAGTGGGACGAGGAGGCGCTGGCGCGGTTGCGGGCCGCCGCCCATCGGGGCGATGGCGATACCGGGGTGCTTCGGGGGCGTCCGCTCGAACCGGTGCTCCAGTACGCGGGTGACGTGCTGCTCGCCGCGCTGGCCCGCGATGGCGCCGACGAAGCGCCGGCCCGCGCGTGCCTGGACGGCTTGAAGGCGCGCGGCCTGCCGGGTGACGCCGAGTTGGCCGCCCAGCTCGCCGCCGCGCTCGACGGCCGCGCCGATCCGCTCGTCCCGCTGCCGGTCGACCTCGGCGCCGTGGCGGCGGCCCTGGACGACGGCGGTCACGTCCTCGACCTGGAGCGCGGCGACGTGCTGCCCGACGACGAGGAGCTCGTGGAGATCCCCGACCGCTGGCTGCCGGTCCCGCCGGGCGTCCTGCCCGAAGGCGAGGACGCCCGGCGGGGCGCGGCGCGGCAGTGGCTCGCCGAGCAGGGCTACCGGCCCGTCCCGCGCAGCCTCTAGGAGCCGGGGCGCACGAGCGGGAACGGGATCGTCTCCCGGATGCTGCGGCCGGTGAGGGTGATCAGCAGCCGGTCGATGCCCATGCCCATGCCGCCGGCGGGCGGCATCGCGTACTCCAGGGCGCGCAGGAAGTCCTCGTCCAGCTCCATGGCCTCCGGGTCGCCGCCCGCGGCCTGCAGCGACTGCTCGGTGAGCCGCTTGCGCTGCAGGATCGGGTCGATCAGCTCGGAGTAGGCGGTGCCCAGTTCCAGGCCGAAGACGATCAGGTCCCATTTCTCGGCGAGCCGCGGGTCGGCGCGGTGGGGCCGGGTCAGCGGGGACGTCTCGGCCGGGTAGTCGCGGACGAACGTCGGCGCCGTCAGGTGCTCCTCGACGAGCGCCTCGAACAGCTCCTGGACGATCTTCCCCTGCCCCCACTGCGGGTCGACGTTCAGCCCGTGCCGTTCGGCGTACCCGCGGACGGCGTCGCGCGGCGTGCCGGGGGTGACCTCCTCGCCGAGGGCCTTCGACACCGACTCGTAGACGGTGATCTCGTCCCAGGGCTCGGCGAGGTCGTACTCGACGCCGTCGCGGACGACGACGGTGGTGCCGAGGGCGGCGCGGGCCGCGTCCACGACGAGGGAGCGGGTCAGCTCCGCCATCGTGTCGTAGTCGCCGTACGGCTCGTACGCCTCCAGCATCGTGAACTCGGGGTTGTGCTTCTGCGACACGCCCTCGTTGCGGAAGTTGCGGTTCAGCTCGAAGACGCGCCCGACCCCGCCGACGAGCAGCCGCTTCAGGTACAGCTCGGGCGCGATCCGCAGGTAGAGCTGCATGTTGTAGGCGTTGATGCGGGTGGTGAACGGCCGCGCGGTGGCGCCGCCGTGCACGGGCTGCAGCATCGGCGTCTCGACTTCGAGGTAGCCGCGGGACCGGAGGCCCTCGCGGACGGCGGCGACGGCGTCGCCGCGCATCCGCAGCATCCGGCGGGACTCGTCGTTGACGATGAAGTCGACGTACCGCTGCCGGACGCGGGCCTCGGGGTCCGACAGCCCGGAGCTCTTGTTCGGCAGCGGGCGCAGGCACTTGGCGGTGAGCGTCCAGGACGCGGCGAGCACCGACAGCTCCCCGCGCCGGGACGTGACGACCTCGCCGCGCACCCCGACTTGGTCGCCGAGGTCGATGAGCGTCTTCCAGTGGCGCAGCGACTCCTCGCCGAGCGCGTCGGCGGTGAGCATGACCTGGAGGTCGGCGGTCTCGTCCCGCAGCGTGACGAAGATCAGCCGGCCGTGTTCGCGGGCGAGCACGACGCGCCCGGCGACGGCCACCTCGGTTCCGGTGTGGGCGTCGGGGGCGAGGTCGGGGAAGCGGGCGCGGATGTCGGCGGCGAAGTCGGTGCGCTCGCAGCCGAGCGCGTACGGCTCCATCCCGGCGGCGCGGATCTGGTCGAGTTTGGCGTGCCGCACCCGCTCCTGCTCCGACAGCCGCCGCTGCGGGGCGCGCGCCGCCTCCGCCGCCTCCTCGATCTCGTGGATCTTGTCGACGAGTTCGGTGGACGGGACCATCGCGGCGGCCCGGTCGAGCTTCGGCCGGTTGAAGCTCGGCAGGAACCCCTCCGCGCGCGCGTAGGCGAGCCCGAGGCGGATCAGGTGGCGGCCCTGCGTGTAGCAGATGAAGCGGGGCCGCCAGTGCGGCATGTACTTGGCGTTCGACAGGTACAGCGATTCGAGCTGCCAGAACTTCGACGCGAACGACAGGAACTTGTAGTAGAGCCGCGCGACCGGCCCGGCGCCTATCTGCGAGCCGCGCTCGAATGCCGAGCGCAGCATCGCGAAGTTCAGCGAGAGCTGCTGCGCGCCGATCGCGGCGGCCTTCTCCGCGAGCTTGGCGACCATGTACTCGTTGAGGCCGTTCTCGGCGAGCCGGTCGCGGCGCATCAGGTCGAGCGACAGCCCGGCCCGCCCCCACGGGACGAAGCTGAGCAGGCCGCGCAGCTCTCCGTGCGCGTCGAACGCCTCGACCATGACGCAGCGCCCGTCGGTGGGGTCGCCGAGCCGGCCGAGCGCCATCGAGAAGCCGCGCTCGGTCTCCTCGCCGCGCCAGGCGTCGGCGCTGCGGATGAGCTTGGCCATCTCCCAGCCGGGGATCTGCGCGTGCCGCCGGATCCGGACCGTGTACCCGGCCCGCTCGACCCGCCGGACGGCCTGCCGCACCTGCCGCATCTCGCGGCCGTCGAGGTTGAAGTCGGCGAGGTCGATGATGGCCTCGTCGCCGAGCTCCAGGGCGTCGAACCCGTGCCGCTTGTAGATGTGGGCGGCGCGCTCGCCGACGCTGACCGCGCCGGGGATCCACGCGTGCGCGCGGCACTCCTCCAGCCACGCCTCGATCGCCTGGTCCCAGGATTCGGGGTCGCCGAGCGGGTCGCCGCTGGCGAGGGAGACCGAACCCTCGACCCGGTAGGCGATGGCCGCCTTGCCGTTCGGCGCGACCATGACATCTTTGTCGCGGCGCAGCGCGAAGTAGCCGAGGGAGTCCTGGTCGCCGTACTCGGCGAGCAGCGCGCGCGCCGCGAGCTCTTCGCCGGGGGACAGGACGGGGTCGCGCCGCCCCGGCTTGAACAGCGCCCAGAACGTGCCGATCAGCAGCCCGGTGCCGAGGCTCCACAGGATCACGTCGACCCAGAACGGCACGGCGACGTCGATCGGCTTGCCGGTGACGCGCGGCCCGAGGACGGTCTGCGCGATCGCGTAGAGCGGATGCGTCCACACGTCGCCGCTGCGGTTGCGGTCGGTCACCGTGACCAGGAACGTGCCGATGCCGCCGGTCACGATCAGGAGGCTGGTGAAGACGATGGTCGCGAGCCGCCGGTTGGCGCGGTCGGGGAGGGTGGTGAACTCGCCGCGCGCGGAGATCAGCAGGCCGAGCACGGCGAGGTACACGGCGGCCGTGACGATCAGCCCGACGGGGGTGGGCCGCTCCGGGTTGATCAGCGTGGTCAGCACGGCGGTGACGCCGAGCGCGGTGGGCAGGCAGAAGATCAGGACGAGGATCCGCCAGGCGGCCTTCTTGCGCCGCCGGACGCCCATCGACAGCAGGATCCACAGCAGCCCGATGGGCACGCTGGGGAACCAGCCGAGGTACCCGATCCAGCGCAGCGCCCAGATATCGGCTATCTCGAGGATGAGACCATAGGAGACCCACGCGAGCAGCGACAGGATCCCGGAGAGACGGGTGTACCAGAAGAAGATCGTCGGCGCGGCCTGGATGAGCCGCCCCCACTCGCCCCGCAGGCCGCCCGTGCCGTGCGGTTCCCTCTCCGGCATGCCCCCCCAGTCGCCGCGCGGTGTGGCCTTGTTCTTTTTACCGGGTGTCACGTCCATCACGCTTTCGTCCGCGGGCGCCCGTCCGGCGGCGAACCTCGGGGTGGTGCCGGACGTCGTACGGATAGGGGGATGTGGCTTGCAAGCTCGGTCCAAGGTTGTCAGCAAAAGTCGATATGGTCGCGGATATGCCAAATGAACCCACCGGTGAGCGGTTGCTCGCCCGCCGCTACCGCCTGGTGACCCAGGTCGGCCGGGGCGGCATGGGGACGGTCTGGCAGGCGCACGATGAGGTCCTCGGTCGTGACGTTGCGGTGAAGGAGGTCATCCTCCCGCATGGTCTCACCGATGAGGAACGCGCCGTGCACCACAAGCGCACGTTCCGTGAGGCCCGTACCGCCGCGCGGCTCGGCCACCCCGGCGTCGTGACGGTCTACGACGTCGTCGAGGAGGACGACCGCCCCTGGATCATCATGGAGCTGATCAAGGCCCGCTCCCTGGACCAGGTGATCAAGCAGGACGGCCCGCTGGAGCCGCGCCGCGCCGCCGAGATCGGCCGGCAGATGCTCGCCGCGCTGCACGCCGCGCACGGCGCCGGCGTCCTGCACCGCGACGTCAAGCCGAGCAACGTGCTGATCACCGGCACCGGCCGGATGGGCGAGCGCGCCGTGCTCACCGACTTCGGCATCGCGACCGCCGCCGGGGACGCGACCCTCACCCAGACCGGCCTGGTGATGGGCTCGCCCGCCTACATCGCGCCCGAGCGCGCGCGGGGCCGCGTCGCCGGCCCGGCGTCCGACCTGTGGTCGCTCGGCGTCACGCTGTTCGCGATGGTGCACGGCCGGTCCCCGTTCGAGCGGCCCGAGCCGATGGCCGCGCTGGTCGCGGTGATCTCCGAGGAGCCCGACCCGCCGGAGAAGGGCGGCCGGCTCGTCCCGGTCATCGAGGGGCTGCTGCGCAAGAACCCCGACCAGCGGATGGACGCGATCGAGGCCGGCGCGCTGCTGGACGACATCGTCCGGCAGGAGACCATCGACACCCAGCGCACCATGGCCGTCGAGTTCTCCATGGACGACCTCGCCGACCCCCAGGGCACCGTCCAGGACTCCGCCTACCGGTCGCGGCCGTACGCGGAGGCGTACGCCGAGCCGTACCCGGAGACGTACGCGCCCGACCAGCCGCTCCCGGAGGAGATGGAGGAGTCGGGCGGCCGTCCGGAGGCCCCCGAGTCCGGCCCGTCCGCGGCGTCGCCGGCGGCCCCGAAGGCCCCGGCGCCCGAGAACGCCCAGGAGGCGCGCCCGGACCAGCTGACCAGCCTCGACCTTCCCGCCGCCGCGACCCGCGCGGCCAAGCAGGCGGGCCCGGCGGCCCCGGCGGCGAGCCAGGCGAACGCGGAGAACCCCGGCGAGACCGCGCCCGACCCCGACCGGGTCAGGTCGTGGCGCTCCGGGCCGCGCACCGAGCCCGCCGGCGCGATCCGCTCCGACCAGGTCCCGCCCGACCGGCCCGGCCCGGCCACGCACTTCCCGCCGACGACGCACCACCCGTCCGCGCGGCCCGCGCTGGCCGCCAACCGGAACGTGCTGATCGTCGCCGCGATCGTGCTGATCATCATCGTGGTCGTCGCGAGCATCGCCCTCGCCAGCGGCGGCGGGGAGGACAAGCCGGCCCGCAAGGGGGGCGCCACCACCCCGTCCAGCACTGGCGCGTCGCCGTCGACGCTCGCCACGACCGCGTCGTCCAGCGTGTCACCGAGCGCCTCGCCGGGCGGCGGGCTGCCCGCCGGGTTCACCCTGCACAAGGACCGCAGCGGCTACGCGGTGCCCGTCCCGAAGGGGTGGAGCGGCCCGGAGCGCAAGCAGGGCGGCGACTTCTTCTACTCGCCCGACCGCAAGGTCTACCTCCAGATCGACCAGACCGACGACCCGGGCGACAGCGCGATCGACGACTGGCGGCGGCAGGAGCGGGGCGGCGCCGGGTTCCCCGGCTATGTGAAGATCAAGATCGCTCCGACCGGCGACCAGCCGCCCGTCCGCGACACCGGCGACGGCGACGACTCGGCCGACTGGGAGTTCACCTACAACGGCGACGGGGGCCGGGTGCACATCCTGAACCGCGGGTTCGTGGCGAACGGGCACGGCTACGCCATCCTCCTGCGCGCGCCCGACGCCGCCTGGGCCAAGGTGTTCGCCGAGCTGCAGCCGGTCTACGCGCACTTCCAGCCCGCGGACGACTGATGGACGGCCGCCTCCTCGCCGGTCGGTACCGGCTCGAATCCGTGGTCGGACGCGGCGGCATGGGCACCGTGTGGCGCGCCCGCGACGAGACCCTTGACCGCGAGGTCGCGGTCAAGGAGGTCGTGCTGCCCGCCGGGCTGAGCGACGAGGAGCGGGAGAACCGGCACCGCCGGACGCTCCGCGAGGCCCGCGCGTCGGCGCGGCTGAACCATCCGGGCGTCGTGACCGTACACGACGTCGTGGACGAGGACGACCGGCCGTGGATCGTCATGGAGCTGGTGCGGGCCCGCTCGCTCCAGGAGATCGTGGACGAGGACGGGCCGCTGCCGCCCGGCCGCGTCGCGGCGATCGGTCGGCAGATCGCGGGGGCGCTGCGCGCGGCGCACGCGATCGGCATCCTGCACCGCGACGTCAAGCCCGCGAACGTGCTGGTCGCGGCCGACGACCGGGCCGTGCTCACCGACTTCGGCATCGCCCAGCTCGCGGGCGACGCCACCCTCACCGGCACCGGGCTGATCATGGGGTCGCCGGCCTACATGTCGCCGGAGCGGGTGAACGGCGACCCGGCGATCCCCGCGTCCGACCTGTGGGCGCTCGGCGCGACCCTCTACGCGGCGACGGAGGGGCGGGCGCCGCACCACCGCAGCGACGCGATGGCGGTCCTCGCGGCGGTGATGACGCAGGACGTCCCGCCGCCGCGGAACGCGGGGCCGCTCGCGCCCGTCCTCATCGCGCTGCTGGAGCGCGACCCGGTGCGGCGGCTCAGCGGCGACCGGGCGGAGGAGGCCCTCAAGGCGGTCGAGGCGGGCCACGCCGCCGAGCCGGCCGCCGCGCACCCGACGACCGCGCAGCAGCCCGTCCCGTTCCAGGCTCCGGCTCCGGTCCCCGCGCCGGCCGCGTCGGGCATGACCGCGCCGTTCCCGCCCGGTCCCGGATCGCAGGGGGCGACGACCGGGTACGCGCCCGCCCCGCCGCCGATCCCGCCCGCCCCGCAGGCGCCCGAGCCGCCGCGCAAGCGGTCGGCGTTCCTGCCGGTCCTCGGGGGCATCGCCGCGGCGGCCGTGATCCTGTCGGTCGCCGGGGTCGTGTTCTGGATGAACCGCCCCTCCTCGCCCGCCGACCCGGACCTGACGCCGACGCCGCCCGCCGCCGAGGGCACGCCGTCCGCCACGCAGAACCCGCAGGACACGCCGACCAGCGCGCCGCCGTCGCAGCCCGCCTCCAGCGCCACGGCCCTGCCCGCCGGGCTCGTCCGGTCGGTCGGCAACGGCTTCACCATCGGCGTCCCTCGCGGCTGGGTGCGCGCGACGCGCGGCAACAGCACCGTCTGGACCGACCCCGTGTCCTCCGCCTACGTCCAGGTCGACCAGACGATCTGGACCGGGGACCCCTACGACCACTGGGTCGTCTGGGAGCGGGAGGCCATCGCGGACGGCAAGCTGAAGGACTTCCGGCGGGTCGGGGAGATCACCCGCACGACCGTCGCGGGCCGCCCCGCCGCCGACATCGAGTTCACCTGGACCCGGGGGACGGGCCTCACCCGGGCCCGCGACCGGGGTGTGATCATCGACGGCCGGCCGTTCGCCGTGGTGGTGGCGGTTCCCGCGTCCCAGTGGAACGAGAGAGAGCCGCTCGTGAAGAATGTGCTCGACACGTTCCGTCCCTCCGGGGTGGGATGACCGATGGGGGGACTCTTCCGACATGGCACAGGCACGTCTGCTCGGTAACCGCTACCGGCTGGACTCGGTGGTCGGCCGGGGCGGCATGGGCACCGTGTGGCGCGCCTTCGACGTCATGCTGGACCGCGAGGTCGCGGTCAAGGAGGTCGTGTTCCCGCCGGGCCTGACCGAGGAGGAGCGCGCCGTCCTGTACGAGCGGACGTTCCGGGAGGCGCGGGCGTCGGCGCGGCTCAACCACTCCGGCGTCGTGACCGTCCACGACGTCGTGCAGGAGGGCGACCGGCCCTGGATCGTGATGGAGCTGGTCTCCGCCCCGTCCCTGCAGGACGTCATCGAGCGCGGCCCGCTCGACCCGCGCCGCGTCGCCGACATCGGCCTGCAGATGCTCGGCGCGCTCCGGCACGCCCACGAGAAGGGCATCCTGCACCGCGACGTCAAGCCCAGCAACGTGCTGATCACCGGGTCCGGCCGGGTGGTGCTCACCGACTTCGGCATCGCGCAGATGGAGGGCGACGCGACGCTCACGCAGACGGGCCTGGTCATGGGGTCGCCCGCCTACATCCCGCCCGAGCGGGCGCAGGGCGAGCGGGCGGTCCCCGCGTCGGACCTGTGGGCGCTCGGCGCGACCCTGTACGCGGCGCTCGAGGGCCGGTCGCCCTACGAGCGGTCGGACGCGATGTCGTCGCTGCAGGCCGTGCTGACCGAGCCGGTCCCGATCGCGCGGAACGCGGGGCCGCTCGCCCCGGTGCTGGACGGGCTGCTGGCGCGCGAGCCGGTGCACCGGATGACCGCCGCGCAGGCGCAGCCGCTGCTCAGCCGGGTCGCGACGATGCCGGTCCCGTCCCGTCCGGCCCGGCCGCCCGCGCCGCCTCCGCAGCCGCCGTCGGCGAGCGAGACGGTGATGGACGAGCCGTCCGCGCGGCGCCGCCCGGCGTCCCGCGTCGAGGACGCGGCCGAGACCGTCCTGGACCCGGCCGGTTTCGCCGACCCGGTGACCCGCCTCGACCCGCCCGAGCCCGACCCGGTGACCCGCCGCGACCCCGGCCCCGGCGCCGGGGAGCACAACGCGCGGACTTTACTGGAGACCGAGTGGGCGCCGCCGCCCACCAGCCCGAACACCCCGTCCAGGCCGAACGGTCCGCCGCAGACGCCGCCGCCGTGGGAGCAGCCGCAGCAGTTCGCGAACTGGCAGCAGCCGCAGCCTCCGCCGGCGCCGCGCCCGGCCGGGGCGGCGGGCGGTGAGCGTCAGCGGACGGTGCTGGTCGTCACGGTCGCGGTGATCCTCGTCGTGGCCGCGGTGCTGCTGGGGGCGTTCATCCTGCGCGGCAAGCTGCGCTCGAACGCTCAGGCGGCGCCGATGCCGAGCCCGGTGATCTGCGCCCCGTTCGCGGTGACCGACGGCTGCTCGGACACCACGTCCGTCATCACCATGTAGGGGAGCGTCAGCGGCGGCGGGCTCTCCGGGGTGAAGGTCAGCGGGATCCCGAGCAGCTTGGACGACATCTTCGTCGTGTACATGACGACGTCGCCGGTCAGCGTGAGGTTGGGTGTGCGCGTCCGTGACGCGGCCCCGCCACGCGCGGACGTCGTCTGGTCCACGTTCTTCAGGACGGCCTTGGACATGCTGAACTTCAGCGCCTTCACCGTCCCGCCCGCCGAGGGCAGCGACGCGACCCCGTCATAGCTGAGCCCCGACATCGTCAGGGAGTCGGCGCGCAGGGTCGATGCGCCGGTGTAGAGCCGCGTCCCGGAGCCGGCGGCCTGCTTGGACGCGGCCTGGCCGTCCTTCGCCTGGCAGGCCGGGTCCTCGCTCGATCGCAGGCTCTGGAGCAGCTTGCGGAGCTGCTCCTGGGACAGCCCGGCGGCGTTCGAAGGGACGTCCGGGCAGGTCGCCGCCTTGGTGCTAGTCCTCGGAGCGGGCGTCGGAGCGGGCTTCGCGGCGGGGGCGGTGCTGGGAGCGGTCGTCGGGCTGGGCGTCACCACAGGGGCCGTGGGCGCCGTGGGCGCCGTCCCGAAGGGCGGCGTGGGCCAGGGGGCGAGCAGCGGGAGGCCCAGCGCGGCGGGCAGCGCGATGGCGGTCAGCCGCCCGCCGTGCCGAGCCCGCCGGGGCGCGGGCGCCGCGGGCCGTGCGGGTGCGGCGGGGGACCAGGCGAAGCCGAGGGCGCCGCCGACCAGGCCGAGCAGCAGGCCGACGAAGAACCCGCCGAAGTTGGACGTGAGGAACGACGCCAGCGACAGCAGCACGGCCAGGACGCCGTAGAAGCTGCGCTGGGCGGGCTGCGCCCACATCAGCACGCCCGCCGTGACGAGCAGCGCGCCGATCAGCCAGCTCGCCACCCCGGCCATGCCCTGGTGGACGACGAGCGGCAGGGGCGCGAGCGGGATCGCGATCAGTTCCAGGCCGCCGAGGACGGCGAACACGCCGCCCCAGAAGGGGCGCGTCCGCCGCCAGCGGCGGAATCCGGAGGTTCCGGCGGAGTCCATGGCGCTCAGAAGCACTCGTCGCCGAGCTTCATGCTGAGGTCGCTCAGCTTGAAGGTGCCGGCGGTGGTGGCCCACGCGACCTGCTTGACGTTCCGCAGCTCGATGCTGGACGCCTGCTGGCCGAACATGCCCGCCGGGCCCTGGGCGCCGTTCGGGCCCTTGTCCAGCGTGCTGGCGTCCCGGCCGATCTCGATGTTGGAGAACGTGGCGTCGGCGTTGAGCTGCTCCACGTCCAGGACCAGGTCGGACGCCTCGACGGGCTTGGAGCCGGTGCCGGCGGTCAGCCGCAGCGTGAACGGGCCGACCTTCACCGACTGGCACATGTTGCGGATCTGCGCGGACTTGATCCCGGAGATCTGCACCGGGTGCTTCGCGCCGTCCTTGCCGGTGTCGACGCCGCCGTACTGGACGAAGCCCTGCCCGGTGAGGGAGTCGGCGCTGACCTTGAAGCTGCCGCCGGAGACGGCGAAGGAGGAGGCGATCGCGCCCTGCGCGGTCATGAAGGCGAGGGCGCCCGCGCCGATCGCGGCGGGGACGGCGAGGGCGGCGAACCGCTTCCAGCGGACGCGGCCGACCGGGGCGGAGGCGTCGGAGCCGGCGCCGCCGGTGCCGGACGGGTCGGGGGATTCGGACATGGGGGTTGCTCCTGGGGGTCTCGGCGGGCCGGGCGGGGGTCCCGGCGGCACCGGTCGATCTCGTGACGGTGAGTGCAAGTTACTACCAAGTACTTACTTGCGGCAATCGCCGACAGGACCCTCGAAGGTAAAGGATCCAGTCCTTTACCTGCGAAAGCTCTTGAACTCGCTGTCAATAGAGCCGGTGAGGATCAACCACTATCAACTACCAAGCGTGATCGTCACGGGCCGAAGATCCCGGAGTCTGCGGGCCGAAGGTCCCGAAAGCGGGGGGGAGGGGAGAGACCGGCGGGTCAGCTTCCCGCCGAGAAGGCGTCCACGGCGAGGCGCAGCTCGCGGACGTGCCGTTCGAGGGCGTCCACCGGGCCGTCGCCGGCCGCCCGCACCTGGACGAGGTCGCCCTCCACCTTGGCGAGCCGCTCGTCCAGCGCCGCCAGCAACCGCTCGCAGCCCGCGAGGGCGCTCTCGGCGTCGTCGCCGCCGAGCGTGCTGCGCAGCAGCCGCGCCTGCTGCTTGAGCTCCAGGTTGCGGCGGTGCAGGTCGACGAACACCGACACCTTCGCCCGCAGCAGCCACGGGTCGAACGGCTTGGTCAGGTAGTCGACGGCGCCGGCCGCATAGCCCCGGTACGCCTGCTCCCCGGCGCCGCCGCCCGCGGTCAGGAAGATGATCGGGATGTCGCGGGTGCGCGGCCGGGACTTGATGTGCTCGGCCGTCTCGAACCCGTCCATCTCCGGCATGACGACGTCCAGCAGGATGAGCGCGAAGTCCTCGTTGAGGAGTTCCTTCAGGGCCGCCTGCCCCGACGTGACGGGCACGACCTCCACCGGCAGCGCGTCGAGCACGGCCGCGAGGGCGGTCAGATTCTCCTCACGGTCGTCGACGGCCAGGATCCTCGTGTCGTTCGGCACTGGACTCCTCAACGTCGGTGGTGGCCTGTGCCGTCCAGCCTGTCATGCTCCCGCCGACGGCAACAGTGAATCGATGCAGAGTAAATTTCTATGGCAGCCAGCCGGGTTTGACCAACCCCGACTCGTACGCGAACACCACCAGTTGCGCCCGGTCGCGGGCGCCGAGCTTCACCATCGTGCGGCTGACGTGCGTCTTCGCGGTCGCCGGGCTCACCACCAGGCGGGCCGCGATCTCCTCGTTGGACAGCCCCTCCCCGACGAGCGCCATGACCTCGCGCTCCCGGTCGGTCAGGGCGTTCAGCCGCGGCGACGGCGCGGGCTCCTTGGCCCGCGCGGCGAACTCGGCGATCAGCCGCCGGGTCACGCTCGGCGACAGCAGCGCGTCCCCGGCCGCGACGGCCCGGACGGCGTGGATCAACTCCACCGGCTCGGTGTCCTTCACCAGGAACCCGCTCGCGCCGCCGCGCAGCGCCTCGAACACGTACTCGTCCAGCTCGAACGTGGTCAAGATCACGATCTTCACGCCGTCGAGCCGCTCGTCGGCGGCGATCCGGCGGGTCGCCGCGAGCCCGTCCAGGCCCGGCATGCGGATGTCCATCAGGATGACGTCGGGCCGCAGCCGGCGCGCCCCCGCGACCGCCTCCTCGCCGTCGCTCGCCTCGCCGACCACCTCGATGCCCGGCTGCGCGTCCAGCAGCGCGCGGAACCCGGCCCGGACGAGCACCTGGTCGTCGGCCAGCATCACCTTGATCACCGCACACTCCCTCCGGGCCCGCCGCCCGCGCCGTCGTCCGCGCCGTCGTCCGCGCCGTCCTCGTCCACGTCGCCCTCCCGCAGGGGAAGCCCGGCCCGCACCCGGAACCCGCCGCCCGGCCGCGGCCCCGCGTCGAACGTCCCGCCGAGCGCGGCGGCGCGCTCGCGCATCCCGCGCAGGCCGCTGCCGCCGGGCCGGTCGTCCAGCAGGGGCGCGCCCCGCCCGTCGTCCTCGACCCGGACCACGATCTCGTGTTCACCGTAGGCGATCCGGACCCGCGCCGTCACCGGCCCGGGACCGGCATGCCGGGTCACGTTCGTCAGCGCCTCCTGGACGATCCGGAACGCCGCGAGGTCGGTGTTCGCGTGCAGCGGCCGCCGGTCCCCGGTGATCTCGGCGTCGACCGCGAGCCCGGCGGACCGCGCCCGGTCGAGCAGGTCGTCCAGCCGGTCCAGCCCGGCGGTGGGCGCGCGCGGCGCGGTCTCGCCCTCCGAGCGCAGCGCGCCGATCACGCCGCGCATCTCGGTGAGCGCCTCCTTGCTCGCGTCCTTGATCGCGGCGAGCGCCGTCCGCGCCTGCTCGGGGTTCTGGTCGATGAGGTGCAGCGCCACCCCCGCCTGCACGTTGATCATCGAGATGTTGTGCGCCAGGACGTCGTGCAGTTCGCGGGCCATCCGCAGCCGCTCCTCGCTGGCCTGGCGGCGCTCCTCCTCGGCCCGCGTCCGGGCGGTCTCCGCGGCCCGCTGCGCCCGCATCCGGATGAGCTCGCCGCCGATCAGCACCACCAGCGCCCAGCCGACGACGAAGCTCGACCCGCCGAGCGTCGGCTCCTCCACCGGGAACGGCCCGTCCTGCCCGCGCTCGGCGGCCGGCACGCCGATCAGCGCGGTGAGGGAGAAGAACGCGGCGAGCCCGATGCCGGTCCCGGCCCAGGTCAGCAGCCGGTGCCCGGCGGTGATCGCGGCGATCATCGCGACGGCCAGCGCGAGCGGCGCCGGGCCGTAGGTGTAGGCGCGCAGGAAGTACAGCGCGGTCACGGCCGCGACCGCGCACACCGTGAACACCGGGTTGCGGCGCCGCAGCAGCAGGAGCGCCGGGCCGCCGAGCAGCAGCGCGAAGCCGAGCGCGTCCAGGTCGGTGTGCCCCAGCTCGGACGTCCCGCCGCCGTGCTCCCAGGGCGGGCCGCCGGACCGCTCGCCGCCGGCCGGGCCGCCGCGCTGCGCGCCGAGCGACCCGGCGACCTGGATGAGGGCGACCAGGGCCGGGACCACCCAGACCGGCCACGTGCCGGGACGCGGCCGGCCGGTGTGGCCCGGCGGGTGCGGCGGTGAGGTGCTCATGCCTGCACGGTAAGTCATCGAGGTCAGGCGGCACGTCGGCCGCGGGGAGTGCGCGCCGGTACTCCTCGGGAGGTACCCGGAGGGACCGGGCGCCACCGGAGGGACCAGGCGCCACCGAGGGATCAGGCGGTCCAGCGGACCGGCAGATGGGCGAAGCCGTGCCGGGCGCTGGACCGCAGCGGCACCGGCTCGCCCGCCAGCCGCGGCAGCCCCGGGCGTTCGAGCAGCGCGACGAGCATGGCGCGCAGGTGCACCCGCGCCAGCCGCGCGCCCAGGCAGGCGCGGTGCCCGAACCCGAAGCACAGATGCGGCCGCGGGGACTGGACGAAACGGTCCGGGGCGAACCGGCCGGGGTCGGGGAACTTCTCGCCGTCGTGGTTGGCGGAGACCAGCCACAGCGCCACCTGCTCGCCGGGCAGCAGCGGCACGCCGCCGACGGTCGTTCCGCGCAGGACCGTCCGCCACACCTGGAGCACCGGCGTCCACCAGCGCAGCATCTCCTCGACGGCGCTGTCGACCAGCGCGTCGTCGTGCTGCTCCTCCTGGAGCCGGACGTACTCGGCGGGGTGGCGCAGCAGCGCGTACAGGCCCCCGGCGAGGGTGTTGCGCAGCGTCTCGGGCAGCTCGCGCACGACCTCGCCGACGAAGTCGACCGGCTCCCGGGACGGGATGCGGGCGAGCATGGCACGGGCGGGCGGGTCCATGTCGATGTGCGCCGCGTCGCGCGCGTCGCCCGGCGGGACGTCGGCCGGGGGCGCGTCGGCGCCGCTCACGGGGCCGTGCAGCGGGCCGTCCATCTGCGGGGCGAAGAGCTCGGGGTGGGTGAGGGCGTGGTGGACGTCGGAGTAGCGCAGCACGGCCCAGGCGCCGGGCTGCCCGGCGGAGCGCTCGTCCAGCCAGACCACCGGCGTCCGCGCCCTGAGCCGTTCGAGCCGGTCGTGCGGGATCCCGCCGGCGTAGGCGTCCGCGCGGCCGAGGGCCCCGGCGGGGATCGGCGGCGCGCCGCGCGGTTGCGGCATGGGTACCTCCTCTCCGAGGCAGACGCTAACGCGTCGCGGCCGAACCCTGAAGGGCCGGATTCGGCCGTCCCCATGCGCGGGGGCTGCATGGCGCGGCGGGGGCGCGCGGGTCAGCCCGCGAGCCACTCCCCGGTCTCCACGCTGACCAGCCCGTGCCGGGCCGCCTCGATCACCGCCTCCCGCTGCGAGTGGACGCCCAGCTTGGACAGCACGCTCTGCACGTGGCTGCGCGCCGTGCTGCGCGTGACCCCCATGGCCTTGGCCAGCGCCTGCGTGGACTCGCCGCGGGCCAGCCGGGTGAGCACCTCCCGCTCGCGCGGGGTGAGGAACCGCGCGACCTTCTGCGCGCGGGTGTTCGGGCGTGTGCCGCCGCGCAGCGCCGCCTGGTCGATCACGACCTCGCCGTCCGCGACGCGGCGCAGCACGGCGAGGATGTCGCCGGCCTGCTGGCCCTTGTGCGCGAACCCCCGCACGCCCGCCGCGACGCCCGCCTCCAGCACCGGCTGCTCCAGGAACCCGGTCAGCACGACGAACTTGGTGTGCGGGGACGCGGCGCGCAGCCGCGGCATCCAGTCGAGCGCGGTGCCGGACGGGAACCGCAGGTCGATCAGGCAGACATCCGGCTGCCGGGAGCGGAGCACCGGCAGCGCGTCGGCGGGGGAGTAGGCGACCCCGACGACGCTGTGCCCGGCGTCGGCCAGCACCAGCGACAGCGACTCGGCGAAGACCGCGTGGTCGTCGCAGATGACCATCCTCATGGGTGCGGCCGCCAGTCGTCGAGGAAGGCGTCGGCGCCGATGCCGCGGGGCGCGGCGGACTCCGGGGGCGGCGCCGCCGGCAGCAGCATCCGGACCCGCGCCCCGCCCATCTCGCAGGTGCGGATCTCCAGGCTGCCGCCGTAGCCGGAGATGAGGTCGTGCACGATGCCGAGCCCGAGCGAGGCCAGGCCGGGCCGGGCCCGCCCGCGCCCCGGGCGGCCGGGTTCGCCGGGGCGCCCGCCGGCGCCGAAGCCGGGGCCGTCGTCGTCGACCTGGATGACGACCCACCCCTGGTCGGCCTCGACGCGCACGTCGACGCGGCCCGCCGCGACGCGGCACGCGTTGTCGAGGACGTTGCGGACCGCGCGCCACAGGGCGACCGGGTCCATGTGGGCCCAGGACTCGCCGCCGGTGAAGCACACCTCGTGCCGCGTCGCGAGCCGCATCCCGGTGACGACCTCGGCGGTCAGCTCGTCGACCCGGAGCCGCTCGGGGCCGGGCAGCGGGCGGCCGTCCGGGCCGTCCCCGTCGCCGGTGTCGTCCTCGTCGAGCCGGCGCAGCAGGTGGTCGAGCCAGCGGGTCTCGCCGAGCAGCTGCTCGATGCGGGCCCGGCTGGTGTCGCCGACGTCCTCCGCGACGACGACGGCCGAGGCCAGCATGATGATGGTGCCCAGCTCGTGCCGGATGTCGTGGCGGAGCCGGCGCCGCCACAGCACCTGCTCGCCCCGCCCGGCGGGGTGGCCGCCGTCCGGCGCGCCCGCGTGCGCGCCCGCGCCCGCGGGCCCCGCGGGCACCGCGGAGGCGTCCGCCGGGGAGGACCGCGCCCGTCCGTTGTTCATGAAAGTCCCCCGTCCGCTATTCCAGCACCCCATAGACGGTCACCCGGCCTCCCGGCGCATGTCCAGTGAATTGACCGCAACAGACCGGTGCCTGTCCAGAAGTGGACATGTGCCTCACCAGGGCAAACTCGATGCTTTGTCGGAACGTCTCAGTCAGGTTTGTCAGTTCGTCCCGCGGCTTTTCTTTCATACCGGTGGCGTAGCCGCTTTGCGCATTCCGGTGGGTGCGCCGGCGGGCCCGCGGCGGGACAGTCGCCTCATGCCGACGGTCACATTTCTCGGACATGCGGGGGTGGCGGTGGACGCGCAGGCGTTCCACCTGCTCGCGGACCCGTGGCTCGCCCCGACCGGGGCCTTTCTCGGAGCCTGGCACCAGTATCCGAGAAACGATCACCTGAATCCGGACGCGGTGCTCGACGCCGACTGGGTCGCCGTCTCGCACGAGCATCTAGATCATTTCGACCCCTGGGTCATCGACCGCCTTCCGGTGCGAACCCGGATCCTCATTCCGCGTTATCCCGGACCCGCCTTCCGGGAACGCATGGCCGCCGCCGCGGGTGGCCGCCAGGTAATCGAGATCGAACCCTGGGGGAAATACCCGCTTGACAATCGCGGGTCCTGGATCACGGTGATTCCGGAACTATCTCCTATGTGCCACGATGCCGCCTTTCTCATCGTGGCGGACGGGCGCGGGATCCTGCACTGCAATGACGCCCGGCTCACCGCCGCCCAGGCCCGCCGCGCCAAGCACCTCGCCGGCGACCGGCTCGACCTGATGGCGCTGCAGACGTCCGGGGCGTCCTGGCACCCCATCTGCTACGAGTACCCGGCCGCGGAGATGGCCGAGCTCTCCCTGTCCAAGCGGATCTCCAAGCTGCGCGCGGTGCAGCGCCTCGTCCGGCAGACCGAGCCGGAGCTGGCCGTCCCGTTCGCGGGCCCGCCGTGCTTCCTGGACGCCGAGGTCGAGCACCTCAACTGGGTGCTCGGCCAGGAGGACGGCGCGTTCTGCGACCCGGAGGTCTCGACGGCGTGGCTGCGCGAGCACCTGCCGCGGCAGCGCTGGGACCACTTCCTGCCCGGCGACGCGATCGACCTGGACACCGGCGAGATCACCCGCGACCCGGTCTCGGCGGAGTTCTCCTTCGCCGACGCCGACCGGGGCGACTACCTCAAGCGGTACGCCGCCGACCGCGCGCCCGCCCTCGCCGCGGTGCTCGCCGAGTACCCCGAGCCGGGCCCCGACCTGTTCGACCGCTTCGCCGCCCACTTCACCCACCTGGGCGGCCTCAGCGACTACTTCCGCCGCCGCATCGCGATGACCGTCCGCTTCGAGATCACCGGGCCGAACGGCGGGGCCTGGGACGTCGACTTCGGCGAGGACGGCGTCACCGTGGCGGTCGCGGGCCCGGACGTCCGCCCGCACTACCGGATCACCACCGCCGGACGCTGGCTGGACGCCGTCCTCACCGGCCGGATGGCCTGGGAGGACCTGCTCATCTCGTTCCGGCTCAGCCTCTACCGCGACCCGGACGTCTACAACGACCACCTGGTCGGGCTGCTCAAGCACGCCAACGCGCCCGCGCTGCAGGCCGTCGAGGCGTACGAGACGGGGCGGGACGAGTCCGAGCGCATCACCGTCGACTGCGACGGCGCCCGCTACGACATCCCGCGCTACTGCCCGCACGCCGGCGAGGACCTGTCCGTCGGCGCCGTCGTCCGCGACGGCCGGATCCACTGCCTGGCCCACAACTTCGCCTTCGACCTCGCCACCGGCGAGTGCCTCAACGCCCGAGCCGCCAACCTCACCAGCCGCAAACTCCCGTAGACCCCGCCCCTGAGGGCCGGGCGCCTCCCGCGCCGCCCGGCCCGCAGTGCTGCACGGGCGGGCCGTAACAAGGGCATTACGTCTTGTGTGCGGTGAAGTGTTCCGGGCCACGGCGTAGATCATCGTGTGTTACGTTTGACCTGCGTTTCTGGGGGTTTTGAAGGGGTGCGGGACTTGAACCGCAAGAAGCTCGGCCTGCTGGCCGTCGCGTTCGTTCTGCTCGTCGGTGCAATGGAGATGGCGGCCCTGAAGCTCGGGTCGCTCGACTTCCCGGTGCCGTCCGGCGCACAGCATCCGGCCGTCGCCGACGATCCCGGCTAGGCCGGTCAGCTCCCTAGGTTGCGGGCCCGCATGATGCTCTGCAGGTCGGGGTGCTTCCCGCCGGTCGCGTCGGCGAGCGTCGGGCAGGCCCACTCGTCCTGGCGGCCCCAGGAGTAGGAGATCTCCAGCGGTGGGCGCGGCGCGAGCCGGTCCCAGCGGGCGAGGATCTCGCGGAACTGGGTCCGCGTCGGCAGCCAGTACTGCTTGTCGCCCTTGGTGCAGCCCTGCCCGAACGTCTGCAGGACGGGCGCGACCCGGGCGCGGGGGATGCCGGCGGCGTCCGCCAGGCGGACCATCCGGTCGATGGCCCCGATGTCGCAGCGCTCGCGCGTCCTGGCCGACCCCTTGCACGGGTACGGGTCGAGCCCGATCAGGTCGACGCCGACGCGCTTCGGCGCGAGCGGCTTCATCGGCCAGTCGGTCAGTGAGATGAACGAGACCTGGCCGGGCGCGTGGCGCTCGATGTACTGGGCGCGGCGGCGGATCTCACCGGCGACCTCGGGGCAGTCGCCGGGGTTCGGCTCGTCCGAGAGGTACCAGCCGTACACCTTCGGGTCGCGCCCGAACCGCTGCACGGCCCGCTGGAACGCGTCCCAGCCGAGCTCGAAGTCGCCGCAGGTGAAGTTGCCGACCCACAGCAGCGCCTGCATCCCGGCGGGGACGCCGGCGACGAGGGCCGGGTCGGCCTTCACGTCCACCAGGTCGTAGCCGAGCGCCTTCAGCCGCGGGTAGTCGGCGGGCTGGGTGTTCAGCGCGATCCGCCGCGTCGGCGGGGGATGCGCGGCGGGCGTGCCGGGCGAGGCGAGCGGCCCCCGGTAGGGCTGGTAGCCGGCCTTCCGGTGCCCGACGTAGAAGAGGAACCCGGCGACCAGGACGACCGCGGTCACGATGGCCCAGATCCGGACCCGGACGTCCCGGATGTCCATGCTTCCTCCCCGATGGCGGCCGGCCCGCCCGGCCGGGCGGGCTGGTCAGGCGGCGGAGCCGGGCTCCTCCGCAGGACGGACGGGCTGCTCGGCCCCGGCCGCGTCCCGCCGGAGCGGCGGCAGCGGCGGCAGCGGGATGCCGAGGATGTGCTTGACCGTGTCCCACAGCGCGCCGAACGTGGCGCTCATCGACGGGTCGCGCAGGTAGACGGCGTCCACCGCGACCCGCGCGGGCACGATCCGCTCGATGTAGTTGGCGAGGTCGACCTCCTCGTCCGGTCCGAGGACGTCGAAGTCGCGCAGCCGCACCTCCGACACCCCGGTCAGCCCGGGCCGGTGGTCGAACACCCAGCGGCAGTCGGCGGCGTAGTGGACGGCGAGGTCGTAGGTCTCCGGGCGCGGCCCGACCAGCGTCATCTGGCCGCGCAGCACGTTCACCAGCTGCGGCAGCTCGTCCAGCGACCACTGCCGCAGCAGCTTGCCGACCTTCGTGAGCCGCGGGTCGCAGTTGGCGGTGACGGTGAGGCCGCCGACGCCCTGCCGCATGGTCCGGAACTTGTACATCGTGAACGGCCGCCCGCCCTGCCCGACCCGCGTCTGCCGGAACACGCCGGGACCGGGGCTGGACAGCCGCACCAGCACGTAGATCAGCAGCAGCGGGACGCTGAGGAGCAGCAGCCCGGTGAGCGCGCCGGCGACGTCCAGCACGCGCCGCGGCCTGGACGGCGGGACCCCGCCGGACGGTTCGAGCGGACGGCTCGCGAGCTCGGACATGATCACCCCTTGTGCTCGGTGACGGGGGGTCGAGTGGGCGCGGGGGCCCCGCGCGCGGGGTTCTTGACGCGCTGGAACCAGACCAGCAGCGCGGCCGTGGTGGCGACGAAGGACACGGACGTGGCGACGGCGGCGCCGACCGCGCCGTGCGTCGGGATGAGGACGGCGCCGAGGACGACGACGACCAGCAGCCCGATGCCCTGCCCGGTGGACGCGGCGCCGGGCCGTCCCACCCCGTACAGGTAGGCCATGATGAGCCCGGTCACGCCGAACGTGACGACGCCCGCGAGCCGGATGTAGGTGGGCACGACCGCGTCGTCGAACACGTCCCCGAACACCCAGGGCAGCGCGGTCCCGGCGATGAGCGCGAGGGGCAGCGCGGCGAGCGCCGACACCGCCAGCGCGGGCAGGATCAGGTGGGACGTCCGCTTCGTCGCGGTCTCCCGGTCCTCCTTGGCGAAGTCGGGGTACAGGACGTAGTTGACCGCGAGCCCCGGCAGCTGCACCAGCTCGGCGAACTTGCTCGCGACCGTGTACACGCCGAGCACCTTCGGCCCGGCGAGCGCGCCGAGCAGCGCCATGTCGAACCGGAGTTGCAGCAGGTCGATGAGCTGGCCGAGGTAGCCGCGGAACCCGTACCCGGCGATGGAGCGGCCGAGCCGCCGGTCGGCGCGCCCCCAGCCCCGGAAGAAGCCGCGCCGGGCGAGCCGCCGGGCGATCCACGCGGCGGCGGCGACGTCGGCGAGCACCAGCCCGGTGATCAGCGCGCCGGGCCCGTACCAGCCGGTCAGAATCACGAGGTAGATGGGCAGGAACACGAACTCCTCGACGGCGATGGCGAGGCTCGCGCCGTGCTGGTCGTCCGTCCCCTGGAGGAGGCCCTTGCCGACCGACACGAAGCCCTGCGTGAAGGACGGCGCGGCGGCCGCGACCGCGACCCACATCCCGAACGACTTGAAGAACACCAGGTAGAACAGGGGGCTGAGCGCGAGCCACCCGATCCCGGAGATGGCGGCGCCGATGACGGTCAGCCACGCGAGGGTGGGCCGCACCCGGCGCTGGTCGTAGTCGCCGCGGGCGAGGAAGAACGGCGCGGCGCCCGGCAGGCCCGCGCTGGACAGCTGGCACAGCAGCCCCGGCAGGATCCGGACGAGCGTGAACGCGCCGACGAGCTTCGGTCCGCCGACCCGCGCGACGAGGATCGTGGCGACGCCGAGCGAGCCGAGCGCCCCGATCCGTCCCGCCATGTTCCCCGCCACGAGCGCCAGCAGCCGCCGCCGCAGCCGTCCCGCCTCCGCAGCGGGCACGGCGGTGACCTGCGCGCTGTCGGGCGACTGGGTACCGGTCATCGGGCGCGCTCCCTTCCAAACAAATCCAGGGCGGCGATGAGGCCGAAGAACGCCCAGCCGTGGCGGTAGTGGAGGGTCTCGTAGAAGAGCCCGGAGACGAGGAAGACGGCGACTAGGGCGCCGAACAGTTCGGGCCGGGGGACGAGCCGCGCGTACTCGCCGGCGAGCGCGTCCCGGCGGGCGATCCGCACGCACTTCAGCAGCAGGACGAACACCAGCGTGATGAGCGCGATCCCGCCGAGGAACCCGCGCTCCAGGACGGCGGCGACGTAGTCGTTGTGCGCCTCACGCACGTACGTCTCCTGCCGGACCAGCATCTGCTTCTCCGTCTGGCCCGGCCCGATGCCCCACGGGTGGGGCTGGGCGTCGATCATCTGGAGGGTGGTGGCGAGGACGGTGCTGCGCGAGTTGGTGCTCTCCCCGGTCGTCCGGCCGATGGAGTCGCGCAGGATCGGGGACGCCTGGCTCGCCTGGTCCAGGAGCGGCTGGACGTTCACCGCCGACACGACCGTGACGGCGCCGCCGCCGACGAACACGGCGAGCGCGCCGACCGCGATGGCGTGGTGCGCCTTGCCCTCGCGGAACAGCCGGAACAGGTAGCCGAGCAGCACCGCGATGCACAGCGCGAGCAGCCCGCCGTTGGAGCCGGTCAGGATCTCGGCGGCGAGCAGGACGCCGCAGACGGTCCACCGCTTCCAGGCCGTCTCGGGGAAGCGGCTCGCGCGGGCGATGAAGAAGACGCAGATGAACCAGTTGGACGCGTAGTTGGCGTCGCCGAAGGTGAACATCGCGCGCTCGCCGTCGACCTGCTTGCCGGACAGCGCCTCGATCCCCAGCACGAAGCCGACGATCATGACGATGGCGTAAAACGTCCCGATCCAGACGAACGCGCGGAGCGCGAGCTTGAACAGGGACGTGTCGCGGCCGAAGTTGGCGATCGCGACCGCCCACAGCAGCACGAACAGGTCCTTGACGAGCGTCAGCGCGCCCGCGTCGTTGACGATCGCGGCGATGCCGCCCGCGATGATCGTCAGCAGTGTGGGGATGAGGAACGGCCAGTAGACCGGCAGTCTCCGGGTGCCCGCCCACAGCAGGAGCGTCCCGGTGACGGCGACGAGCGCGAGGTCGGGCAGGCCCGTGTTGCCCGGCCCCGGCGGCAGCCCGGCCGGCATCAGCATCGGCAGCGAGGCGATGCCCGCGACGAGCGTCACGGCCGTCAGCCGCGTACCGCGCTTCAGCGGCGCGGCCGCGGTCGCGGTCGCCGGCGGGGCGGGCGGGGCCTCGATGGTCGCGGTCATGGGCGCGCGGAGTTCCCTCGGTAGGTCTCGTCGAGGACGGTCCCGAGGTGCTCCGGCGAGAACCACGCGCCGACCCGGGCGCGGGCGCGCTCGGCCATCCGCGTCGCGGCGGACGGGTCGTCCAGCAGCGCCGACACCGCCGACGCGAGGCCGTCCGGGTCCTCGGGCCGGACGAGCATCCCCGTCTCACCGGCGAGCACCAGGTCCTGGTTGGACGGGACGGCCGTCGCGACCAGCGGGATCCCCGCCGCGATCGCCTCGACCAGCACGCACGGGAGCCCCTCCCAGCGGCTCGCCATCGCCATCACGTCGAACGCGGGCAGCACGCCGGCGACGTCGTCGCGGTGCCCGAGCCAGCGCATCCGCTCGCCGATGCCGAGCTTGGCCGTCAGCGCCGCCAGCTCGTCGGCCATCGGGCCGCCGCCGACCCACAGCCCGAACACGTCGTCCGGCAGCCGCGCGATCGCCTTCGCGAAGACCTCGGGGCCCTTCTGGAACGTCAGCCGCCCGACGGACCCGACGACCTTCACGCCGAGCGGCAGGTCGAGGCGGCGGCGGGCCTGCGCGCGGGAGCCGGGCGCGGCGGCGTAGGCGTCCACGTCCACCGCCGGCCACGACAGCCGCACCCGCTCCGGCGTCGTCAGCCCGAGCCGCAGCGCCGTCGTCACCGTCTCCGACCCGATGGCGAGGAACGCGTCGGTGCGCTTGGCGGCGATCCGTTCGAGACCTATGTATACGCGTCGCCGCGCCCACGACTGGAACTCGTTGAACGGGAACCCGTGCCAGGTGTGCACGATGCGCGGGACCCCGGCGCGGGCGGCGGCGACCCGGCCGATCACGCCGCCCTTCGCGCTGTGGGTGTGGACGACGTCGTACCGCCCCTCCGCCAGCACCCGGGTGAGCGTGCGCAGCGCGGCCAGGTCGTCGCGCGGCGAGATCTGCGGCACCAGCGGCCCCACCTGGACGATCTCCATCCCGGCCGCGTGCGCCGCGGGAGTGAGGTCACCGGCGGCGGCGTTGGCGACGGCCGCGTCCCCGTAGAGGACGCTGTTTCCCGTGGACGCGGCCGTGCTGTCCATGCCGACGCCGCCGGTGACGATCGCGCGCTCGTAGCCGCCGTCCGGGAGGGCGAGCGCGCCGTTCAGCGCGACCTGCCCGGCCCCGCCGTTGAAGCGGGTGATCACCGTGGCGACTCTGAGCTTCCTCGTGCTGGTCATGCGCACCTCACAGGCCGGGCGGGGCGGGGTCGCACCCCGCGCCGCAGAGGCAGGTCGGTCCGGGCGGCGGCGGGTCGCCGGCCGGCTCCGCCCGCCGGACCGGGTGGTACTCGGGGAGCAGCCGGCGCAGCAGCAGCCGGACCGCGTCGCAGTCGCCGGCGCCTGCCGCCGCCTCCAGCTCGTCCAGCAGCTGCGGGAGCCCGGCGGGCGGCGCCGCGGGACGGGTCGCCCAGATCTTCGGGTGCGCGGTGCGGATCCGGCGCTCGGAGTCGGCGAACGCCTTCTCCGCGAGCTTCTCGCCCGGCCCGAGCCCGCTGAACCGGATCGTCACCTCCGGCAGCCGCAGCTGCTCGGCGTACCGGTGCACGAGCTCCACCACCGGGACGGGGCGGCCCATGTCGAGGACGAACGTCTCCGCCTCCTCCGCCATCGCCGCCGCCTCGATCAGCAGTCCCGCCGCCTCCTCCACGGTCATGAAGTGGCGCGCCACCTCCGGGTGGGCGATCGTGACGACCTCGCCGGAGGAGATGCGGTGCGCGAGGACGGTCAGCAGCCGGCCCGCCCCGCCGATCACGTTGCCGACGCGGACGGCGGCGAAGCACGTCGGGCCGGGCGTCGCCGTCCGCAGCAGCAGTTCGCCGAGCCGCATCGTCGCGCCGAGCACCGAGGTCGGGTCGGCGGCCTTGTCGGACGAGACGAACACCAGCCGCTCCGCGCCGTGCCGCACCGCCGCGTCGATCACGTGCCGGGTGCCGAGGACGTTGTGCGCGGCGCCCCGGCACGGGTCGCGTTCGAGGTCGGCCAGCTCGTTGCGCCCGGCGGTGTGGAAGACGAGGTCGGGGCGGGCCGCCGCGACGACCTCGCCGACGCGGTCGGCGTCCCGCACGTCGGCCTCGGCGAGCGTGACGGCCTCGACGCCGTGCCGGGCGAGGTCCTCCCCGAGGCCCGCGAGGCCGTCGCCGTCGCGGTCGAGCAGGCACAGCGCGGCCGGTTCGAGCAGCCCGACCTGGTGGCACAGCGCCCGGCCGACCGTCCCGCACGCCCCGGTGACCAGCACCCGCCGGCCGCGGACCAGCCGCCGCCCGCGGTGCGGCGCCATGGCCACCTCGTCCCGCCCCATCAGCAGGGCGAGCGGGCTGGCCGGGACCGGCGCGGGGGCGCCGGGGCCGCGGCGCGGCAGGAACCTTCGCACGGTCAGCTCCGGGTCCGCAGCGCCTCGGTGAGCGCGGTGATGACGCGTTCCAGCCCGTCTCCGGTCAGCCCCGGATACAGCGGCAGCGACAGCAGTTCCTCGCCGACCCGGTCGGTCACCGGCACCTGCGCGCACTCCTCGGCGCCGAGGATCTCCTGGTAGGCCGTCATCTGGTTCGCGGGGATGAAGTGCACGGACGTCGCGACGCCGGCCGCCTCCAGCTCGGCGCTGATCGCGTCCCGGTCCTGGACGCGGACCTGGTAGAGGTGCCAGGCGTGCTGGATCCCGTCCAGGTTCCGCTGCGGCAGGACGAGCCCCGGCAGGTCGCGCAGCGCCGCGTCGTAGCGGGCGACGATCTCGGCGCGCCGCTCCTGCCAGGCCGGCAGCGCCGCGAGCTGCGCCCGCCCGATCGCAGCCTGCACGTCGGTCATGTTGGCCTTGAGCCCGACCGTCTTCACGTCGTAGCGCCAGCTGCCGCCCGGCAGGTACCGCTTCCAGGAGTCCTTGCTCATCCCGTGCAACCGCATCGCGCGGACCCGGTCGGCGAACTCCTGGTCGCCGGACGCCACCGCGCCGCCCTCGCCGATCGGCATGTTCTTCGTCGCGTAGAAGGAGAAGCACGCCGCGAACGACTCCGACCCGACGCGTTTCCCGCCGCGCGCCGCGCCCGGACCGTGCGCGGCGTCCTCGACCACCCGCGTCCGGTCGAGCCCGGCCGCCGCCGCGAGCGCCGGCACGTCCACCGGGTACCCGCCCTGGTTCTGGACGATCATCGCCGCCGGTGCGCAGCGGCGCGCCGCCGCCGCGACCGTCTCCGGGCTCGGGACGAGCGTGTCCTCGTCGATGTCGACCAGCACCGGCCGGAGCCCCGCGTGCAGGATCGCGTTGATCGCGCCGCAGAACGTCAGGCTCGGCGTCAGCACCGCCGAGCCGGGCGGCAGGGCGAGCGCGCGCAGGCACAGCTCCAGCGCGGTCGTGCACGAGGCCACCGCGACGACGTGCGCGGCGCCGAGGTGGTCGGCGAACTCCTGCTCGAACGCGGCCGTCTGCGGGCCCGTCGTGATCCAGCCCGAGTCGAGCACCTTGACGACCGCGTCGGACACCTCGCCGGACACCGACGGGATCGTGAACGGGACGGACGAACTCATCTGGCTACCCCCTGCTCCTGCGGGACGGGATCTTCCGGGTCGCGCCGACGACGCCGAGCAGCGGCCAGCCGGACGCGGCGACCAGGTCGCGGACCGTCTCCAGGCCCGCCACCCGCGTCACCGGGCCGACCAGCACGACCACGCCGACCACCTCGTCCGACCCCGGGTCGACGTCCTCGAACGCGTGCACATGACAGAGCCGGCGCACCGGGACCGGCTGCGTGATCTCCGAGGGGGAGACCTGGGCGGACTTCTTCGCCATGACGGCGGTGCCCCCGCCGGTGCGGACCACGGAGGTGCTCTTGCCGCCGCCGGGCCCGCTGCTGTTGGACGACGGCTCGCCGCCGCCGCTGCCACCGCCGCCGCTGCCACCGCCGTCGCCGCCGGTTTCGCCGTCGTCGTCGGCCCGGGCCTTGACGAGTTTCGTGTCGTCCCCGTACACCGCGGACGCCACCGCCGACACCAGGTCCGCAGGCAGGGGGCCGGGCGCGCCGACCAGCGCGACCCGCCCGACCCCCTCCTTGCGCGCCGCCAGCCGGATCCGCCGCCCGAGGTCGGCGAGCCCGCCCGGCCCCCGGTCGGCCCATCCGAGCAGCGGCACTCCGAGCCGCCGCGCCACCCGCCGCTGCCCCGGGATCGTGGGACGGGCCATCTCCGTCACCACCGCGATCAGGATCCCGCCGATCAGCCCGACCAGGCCGGCGATCGACGCCATCATGACCACCGGGTTCGTGCGCGGCGCCAGCACCGCCGGCTGCACCACCGACGCCGTGCCCGCCGTCGACAGCTGCGTCTGCAGGTCCGAGCGGTTCGCCCGCAGGTCGGTCAGCTCCGCCTGCACCCGCTCCCGCTCGTTCATCGCGTCGATGTCGGGGTTCGGCTGCGCGTTCGCCCGCCGCGACAGCGGCCCGAGCCGCCGCTCCAGCTCCCGGACGCGCTTGTCGATCGTGTCCATCTGGCCCTGGATCGAGCCCTGGTTGGACTCGTTGATCTCCTTGACGACGGCGGCGCCGATCGCGTCCGCGAGCCGCCGCGCGACGTCCGGGTCCCGGTCCTTCACCGACAGCTCGACGATCGTGGACGTGCCGAGCCCGGTCACCTCGATCGCCTTGGCGGTCTTCGCGGTCGACCGGTCCACCCGCCGGCTCCGCAGCACCTCGCTCAGCAGGTTCTCCGTGGTCGCGAACGCCTTCACCTGGCTGACCACGATCGACACGCCCGCGTCGCCGGGCGCCGCGTCGGTGGCGCGGCTGCTCGCCTGCAGCCGCGACTTCGCGACCGACGGCGGCTCCTGCCCGCTCATCACCAGGCCCACCAGCACCAGCGGGACGACCGTCATGACCAGCAGCAGCGCCCAGTAGCTGCGCATGACCCGCGCCGCGACCTCATCGATCTCCACGATCTTCCCCTCCGGCTTCGTCACGGCGAGCGTAGGAAGGGGGCACGGCGGGGCAATCGCGCAAAAGACGACCCCGGACTACGCCTTTTGCACCAGTGGCGACCGGTGGCGCGGAGGCCGGGCGCGGTCAGCCGCCGGGACGCATGCCGGCGCGCATCGCCAGCGTGATCGCCTCCAGCGCCGAGTGCAGCCCGAGCTTGGCCAGCAGGTTCTGCGTGTGCGTCCGGACGGTGTTGGCCGACAGCCCGAGCCGCTCGGCGATCTCGCCGCGGCCGAGCCCGTCCACCATGCACTGCAGGACCTCGCGCTCGCGCGGCGTCAGCTCCGCCAGCGGCTCCCCGCCCGGCTCCCCGCCGTCCCGGACGAGCACGCGCAGCAGGTCGCCGAGCAGGTCCGGCGGGATCCACCCGCCGCGCCGCGCCGCCGACCGGATCACCCGCGCGACCAGCTCGGCGCTCTCGGTCTTCTCCAGCCATCCCACCGCGCCGAGCCGGACGGCCCGCACCATCGCGTCCAGGTCGCTCACCGCGGTCAGCACCACGACCCGCACGTCCGGGTGGTCCGCGCGGAGCCGGTCCAGCACGTCCAGCCCGCTCTCGTGGCCGAGCATCAGGTCGAGGACGAGCACCCGGGGGCGCTCGGTGGCGGTCAGCGCGAGCGCGCGCCGCACGTCGTCGGCGATCGGCAGGATCACCAGGTCGGGTTCGCGCCCCAGCCGGGCCGCGAGGGCCTCGGCGAACAGCGCGTGATCGTCCACGATGAGGACGCGGATCGGTTCCATCCACCGACGATGACCGCTGCGCGCGCCCGGCGGATCCTGCAAACGCTGTACTCGCGGCGGGCGGGACCGCCGCCGGAGGGACCGCGCGCGGACGCCACGTCCGGCCGCCCGGTTCACCCGCGTCCGGACCCGGTCACCTTGCGTGCGGGACATTGACCGTCCGCGACCGCCTGCGGATCCTGTGCGTGACATTTCAGGGGACGCACTGGCCGCAGGGGACGCCACATGAAAGTGCTGATCACTGGGGGAGCCGGGTTCATCGGCAGCACGATCGCCTCCGCCTTCGCCGAGCGCGGCATCACGCCCGTCGTGCTCGACAGCCTCGTCACCGGCCGCTCGGAGTTCACCGCCGGGAAGATCTTCTACCAGGGGGACATCGGCGACGGGGACCTGGTCGACCGGATCTTCCGCGACCACCCCGACATCATCGCGACCGTCCACTGCGCCGCGCTGATCGTGGTGCCCGACTCGATGGCCGACCCGCTGCGCTACTACCGGGTCAACCTGTCCAAGACCCTCGACCTCGCCGGCCATCTCGTGCGCAACGGCCGGGACCGGATGATCTTCGCGTCCACCGCCGGGATGTACCGTCCTGAGCCCGACCTGTCGGTCACCGAGACCTCGGTCCTCGACCCGCAGAACCCCTACACCCGCTCGAAGATGATGGCGGAGCTCCTCCTGCAGGACTTCTGCAGGGCCTACGACTTCCGCGTCATCTCGCTGCGCTACCTCAACCCGATCGGCGCCGACCCGCGGCTGCGCACCGGCCTGCAGAACAGCAAGCCGACGCACGCCCTCGGCAAGATGATCGAGTGCTACGCGCAGGGCGTCCCGTTCAAGATCACCGGGGTGGACTGGGAGACCCGGGACGGCACCGCGATCCGCGACTACATCCACGTCTGGGACATCGCCCGCGCCTTCTGCGAGGCCGCGACCCGGTTCGACGCGATCGTCCCGCCGGTCGGGGACCACTCCCGCTACGAGGTGATCAACCTCGGGACGGGCGACGGCACCACCGTCCGCGAGCTGGTCGCCGCCTTCCGCGAGGTCGTCGGCGACGGCTTCGCCGCCGAGGACGCCCCGGCCCGCCCCGGCGACGTCGTCGGCGCCTACGTCGACCCGGCCAAGGCGTGGGACGTCCTCTCCTGGAAGCCCGACTACACCGTCGAGGACGCCATCCGGCACTCGCTCCAGTGGGCCGAGCGGCGCCGCGAACTCGACGTGGCCTGATCCGCGGCCCCGCTCGCCGGGCCCTCCTCCTTCCGCCGGAGGGCCCGGCCGGCGGGCCGGCGCCCATGGCGGCGTCCGCCGGTATGTCCCGGTGGACGCCGCCATGGCTGCTTAAAGACGGCGATAGTCACTTTATGTATTCATTTGCCTACACGCCGTTATGATGCTGCTGTTCTGTGCGGGTGAATCAGGTGTGCGGGCTGAGGAATCATGGAGCAGGCATGGCGGAGCGGGCATGTCCGGATCGTCACGGTGTCCGCGGTGGTCCTGGCCGCCGCGGCGATGGCGATCGTCCTCGGGTCGCGCACGGCCCCCGGTAGCGCCTGCGGCTGCGCCGCCGACCCGTCCTGCTCCTGGATGACGGACGGCCCCGGGCCGCCGCGGGCCCCGTTCTTCGGCAGACGGCCCGCGCCGCACGGCCGGCACGCCGGCGATCGCGACCACGTCCCCCGGCACGCCTTTTCCATACCCTTGGACGGGGACGGCTTCGTTTTCAAGGTGAGCCTTTACCGTGGCCTTGGCGGCGGCGTGGCGAGTTCATTCACCCGGGACGGTATTGCTTTCACTTTCGAAGGCGGCGCCGGTGTGGGAGGCTCCTTTTCCGTGGGCTCGGCAGTGGGCCGGCCCGACGCGGGTCTGGCTTTCGAGGCGCGGGCCTCCATGAGCGGGAGACTGCACGTCCTCAGGCCGCCCGACTTCGGCCTGACGCTTTCCCGGAATGGCGTGATGCGGGGCTATATGGACGCCAAGACGGGCAATTTCCGTACCCGGTTCAGATCCAGGCCGATATCGCTGACCGGGGGACGCGTCGAGGCGCATGCCGCGGCGCCGGTGACCCGGAGGTCCTGGAGTCTCGGCACCGAGTTCAAGGTCGCCGCCGGCTACACCGTGACGGTCCCCTGGGGCGGTCTCCTCAGCCTGTGGACGGGGGTGTTCGGCACCGTCCCGGGCCGGGCCCCGCCCGCGCAGCCGCCGGAGCTCCTCGGCTACCTGGGAGTGCCGAACCGCGCCGCGGTCAGGCCCTCCCGGGGCGTTGACCTGCGGAAGGTCAGGGCGCAGGCGATGCTCGCCGGACAGGGGGCAGGCCACGGCCGCGCGGTATCGGCAGGAGATCGGAGAACCCGCATCAGGTGCCTGCGGGCATCGGCGACGCCACCGCGGACAGGCCCGCGCAAGGGTCCTTCTTCCGTCGCGCCGGAGGGCCGGGACCCCGCCGGATGCCGGCGCGCGGCCTCACACGGCCCGGACATCGAACCCGGTGACCTGGAAATCCGGCATTACTGTCGATCTGCAAACTGACGGCAAGTCGGTTTTGCGGGTGGCGGGTCTCCGAGAATTATCGACCCCCCGTATTCAGTTCCGCGTAATCGTCTTGTTATGATCAACAAGCGTTCGCGGTACGCGAACCAGGTTCACAAAAAAGGGGGAAATGGAATGAAACGCATAGCTCGTGCGGCGGCAGTCGTCGCACTGGCCGTCGGGGGCAGCCTCCTGGCCGTTCCCGCGGCCTCGGCGGAAGCCGGGCCGCCGCAGGAGGTCCACATCTACATCAAGCCTCGCTACATCGTGGAGAACGGTCCCGGCGACCTGAACTACGCCGAGATCGAGAAGTCGCCCCACGCGTCGCCGAAGCTCGGGAACAAGCCCGTCAAGACCGGCGACATCAAGCCGCACGTCCACGGCAAGAAGACCGGCCCCGTCGTCATCGAGGTCGAGGGCGCGGAGCAGGACTCCGTGAAGGTGGACGGCAAGGGCGGCGAGAAGGCCGAGGCGCAGGACGCCGCCGCCCAGCCGGAGGCCGCCCAGCCGGAGGCCGCGGAGCAGGCTGAGGAGGCCGCGCCGCAGCAGGGCGAGGCCGCGCCGCAGGAGGAGGCCGCGCCCCAGGAGGGCGCCGCCGCCCAGCCGGAGGCCGCCCAGCCGCAGGACCAGGGCGAGGCGCAGGAGCAGGCCGCGCCCGAGCAGCTGAGCGCTGCCCCGGAGGCCCCGGAGGCCGCCCCGCAGCAGGACCAGGCGGCCCCGCAGGACCAGGCCGCTCCGCAGGACCAGGGCCAGATGGCTCCGCAGGACCAGGCCGCCCCGCAGGACCAGGCGGCCCCGCAGGACCAGGGACAGATGGCCCCGCAGGACCAGGCCGCTCCGCAGATCCAGCCGTAACCCGGTTCACGAGGCCGTCCTAAGGCCGCAGGAGCCGCCCGATCGGCCCATCTCGCCGACACGGCGGCGACGAACACCAGAGCCAAGGTCATGCCCCGCTGATCGCCATCAGCGGGGCATGGCTTTTCGCCGCGACAGGGCCCCGCACCGGTCGGCCCGGACCCGCGAGAACCGTCCCCGATGACGTGGCCTAATCTGATCGCGGCGCGCAGCCCGTCATGGGCGGCACGTCCGAATATCAGCCCGTCCGGCCTTCCACCCTTCCGCCGGAAGCCCGGACGGGCTGTACCCGAACCCTGGTGTCTGCCGGCCTCACTTCGTGGAGCGGACGCTCCGGAGGATCTTCTCGACCACGTCCTGCTCGGCGAACCGGATGTCCGGCCCGGTGAGGACGGAGAACGCGAACGGCCCGCCGTCGCGTCCCGGAACCCGCGAGGCGGCCGTCAGGACATGGACGCGCGCCCCGGGCCTGGTCGCGTTGCACGAGTCGGCGCCCGCCACCGACCGGACCGTGAACGAGTGGACCTGCGCCCGGACGCCGCCGGTCAGGGTCAGGGTGCGGGACGTCCCCGCGTCCAGCACGGGAGGGACGCCCCCCACACTGAACGCGCCCACGGCCCACTGCCGCGCCTGCCTGCCCGCCTCCGCGGCCAGCGCGCCGGCCTGCCCCGGCGCGGCGTCGACGATCCCGCCGCTGCCGCCGCGGACGCCGGCGAGGGCGAGGTAGCAGCCGTTGCCGTCCCCGGTCTCCTGCTTGATGTAGGCGACGCTCGCCGCCCCGATGATCGGTTTCTCGGTCGCGTCGTCGAAGTAGGCCATCTCGTAGCCGGCGGCGCCCGGCGTCCAGGTGGGAGGCACGTCGTAGGCCACCCCGCGCTCGGCGGAGGTGATCACGTGCCAGCCGTCGACGGTCGGCACGGCGGCGCCCCGGTCGGCCACGGCAGGGGGCGATGAGGGCTTCCCGTCTCCTCCCGCTTCCGCGCCGTTCACCGAGAGGGCGAACGCGACGCCCGCCGCCGCGACCAGCACGGCGGCCCCGGCGGCGACCGCGATCTTCAGGCCGCGCCCACCGCGCCGTCCACCGCGGGCGTCGACCCGAGTCGCCCCGCCGGCCGGCCGGGCCGGAACCTGCCATGCCGTCGGCGTGTGCTGCGGTGCTGGGAGCCGTTGAGACGACGCCTCCGGCTCCCCGCCGCGCAGTCTCCGGGCCACGGTCGCGGCGTCGGCCGGACGGTCCGCCGCGTCCTTGGCGAGCAGTTCGGCGACCAGGGCGCGCACGTCTGCGGGCACCGAATCGGGCAGGGGTGCGGGCGCCGTGTTGAGGTGCTGGTACATCAGCCTGGCCATGCCGCCCTCGGCGCTGAACGGCGGTGTGCCGGTCAGGAGCTCGTACAGGACGCAGCCCAGCGAGTACAGGTCGGCGCGATGGCCGGCCTCACCGCCGAACTGCTCGGGCGCCATGTAATGGGGCGTCCCGATCGTGCTGCCGTCCATGGTCAGCCGCGTGCCGTCGACCAGCCGGGCGATGCCGAAGTCGCAGATCTTGACCCGGCCGTCGGGCAGCACGAAGAGGTTGGCGGGCTTGACGTCGCGGTGCACCACCCCGCGCGCGTGCGCGGCGGCGAGCCCTTCGGCGACCTGCGCGGCCAGCGACACCGCCTGCGGGACGGGCAGCCCGCCGGGCGCGACGCCGAGGACGGTGCGCAGGTCCCGGCCGTCCAGGAGCTCCATCACCAGGTAGACCAGGCGGCCGCCGGGGACGTCCGGGAGCGGTTCCTCGCCGACGTCGAACACGACGGTGATGGCCGGATGCTGCAGCGCTCCCGCGGCCTCCGCCTCGCGGCGCAGCCGCGCTACCGCCGTGTCGCCCGTCGCCGCGTCCGGGGAGAGGACCTTCACGGCCACCGGGCGGCGCAGGCGCCGGTCGGTCCCCTGCCAGACCTCGCCCATGCCGCCCCGGCCGATGAGCCTCTCCAGCAGGTACCGGCCGCCCAGCTCCATGCCGCTCTGCGCGATGGCGTTCCACATGAGGAAGATCAGCATAGTGCCGCATTCCGGGCGGCCCACAGCGACGGCACGGACGTCCGAACCCCGCCCGACTCATGATCGTCATAGGGGGTTCGAGCACGTTCCGGAACCGGGCGGGAACAGGAGGCGATCATGGAAGCGGCAGTCCTCGGGGCATTGGGGCTTGTCTGGATATTCGTCCACGTCGTATTGGCAGTCGCCGGCCTGGTGGTGGCGCTGAAGCTGCGCCGCACCGCCCCGCGCACCGGGGCCCTGCTGGCGTCCGGCTTCGGCTGCAAGATCGCGGCGGCGGCCCTCTCCGTCTGCGCCCCGATGGCCGGCTGGCTGACCCTCGACACGGACGACACGTCCACGGCCGTTGCCGTGACCGGCGCAGTCGACATCCTCAGCAACGTCGCGGGAGTCGCCGGCCTCGCTCTGATCTTCGCCGGCCTCCTCGGCCGGCTCCGCCGCCTCCGCCCGGCACCCCGCGCCACCGACCTGACGGGAGCACACTGATGGAAGGCATCTTCCTCCTGGCCGACACACTCGTGGGCGTCGCCTGCGGCATCGCGATCCTCGCAGGCGGAATCGTGCTGCTGACCGCTCGCCGGGGCGAGGGCAGGATGCCCGGCGCCGCGTACATCGTCCTCGCCGCCGGAACCCTCACCGGCTCCCTGACGACCCTATTCCTGAACGTCCTGCAAGGGACTGGGACATCCTTCGCGGGTGCCTTCAGCATTCACATGGCCGTCCAGTTGCTGTGCGAAGCAGTCGGCTGGGGCCTCCTGCTCCTCGCCACGATCCGCCTACGCAAGATGACATCGCCGCCCACGCCCTGACGGCGGTCACCAGGTGGACGGGAACATGCGGTGCTTGAGCAGGCCGTCGACCTGATCGGCGGCGCGCTCGGTGTCACCGCAGGGCGAGAGGTACCCGCGCCCGCCGCGTCCGGCCTCGTAGTAGGCCCAACCGCCCCCGCGCACGGCCTGGACGCCCACCGCCACGCGCACGTGATCGTCCAACCCGAACGCGAAGACCCACAGCAGCGGCGGACGGCCGGGGAACTCGTCGGCCTGGTAGAGCTTGACGAACCGGTAGCTCCTGGCCTGGAGGGCGACGGCGAGCAGGTCGAGGTCGCGGATGGCGGTGGAGCGTCCCAGACGGGTCCGCCACCGCAGCAGGTGGCGGCCCGCCGGGGTGTTCAGCGGGCGCAGCGGGCCCATACGACCTTGCCCTCCTCGTTGAGCGGCCGGACGCCCCAGTCGTGGACGAGTTCGGCCATCAGCAGCAGGCCGCGCCCGCCTTCGGCGTAGTGGTCCTCGCCCTGGACGACCGGGAGGGACCGGCTCTGGTCCCAGACCTCGATGACGGTGAGCGGCTCGCGCACGTCCGCGAAGACGCGGACGACGATGTGCCCCGTCCCGACGTGCCTGTAGCTGTTGGTAACCAACTCGGTAACCACGAGCCGCCCGACGAAGTCGTCGGCGTGCCCGAGTTCGCGGAACCGGTCGATGAGGTAGCGCCGCGCTTTCGCGGGCGCCTCGTCGCACGGCTCCAGAATGAGCGGCGGTGTCTCTGGCACAAGCATGACCGCTGGCACCGGTAATCCCCTCCAGCCTGGACGAAGGCCGATCGCGAACGGGCCAATCCCTCAAACCGGAAGAACCCGCCACTATCACCCTGAGTAATCGAACAACCACCATCCAGTCATGTGGCGCCGTAAAATTCAGGAGAGTCGTTCAGTGCCCACATTCGAGTAGCAGCTATTAGCTCGCTACTAGCATCTGTGAGGAGAGCAGCCATGTCCGCATCCGGTGGCGCCCGGCCGAAGATCGACTCCGAGCTGGCGGGCTTCGGGATGGTGGTCAAGCGGGCTCGCGAGGCTGCCGGCCTGAAGCAGGGCCAACTGGCGGACCTCGTCAGCGTCGCGCGGTCCTACATCAGCCATGTCGAGTGCGGCCGGACGAAGTGCCGCCGAGACTTCGCCGAACGCGTCGACGAGGTCCTCAACGCCGGAGGCGAGATCGTCCAGGCCTGGGACGACCTTCTGGAGCAGATCAAGCAGGTCAGGTACCCGTCCCACTTCGTGGCGTTCCCGAAGGCCGAGGCGTCAGCTGACCAGTTGCGGGTGTATGAGAACTATCTGGTCTATGGGCTGTTTCAGACTGAGGCGTATGCTCGTGTCCTACTGGTCAGCGAGGACGCGGTAGCTACCCGGATGAAGCGTCAGGCGCTTTTGGCTAGAACGCCCCGCCCCATGATCAGCGTGGTGATGGAGGAGAGCGTCTTGTCCCGTCAGGTCGGTTCCAAGGAGGTCATGCGCGAGCAACTCGAGTACCTGATCGAGCTGTCTCTTCGGGAAGGCATCTTCCTGCAGATCGCCAGGACACGCTATTACCGAGGCGTGCGAGCCTCATTCACCATCGCGACCCAGGGCGACAGAAGTGAGATCGCCTACATCGTCAAAGCTACAGGAGGTGAAACGACGCGTGATCCGTCAGAACTTGCGAAGATCAGCGAAGTGATGCACACGTTGAATGCGCAGTCACTTAACACCGAGGACTCGCGGGCACTGATCAGGAAGGTGATTGAAGAAAGATGGACCTGAGTGGAGCAACCTGGCGCAAGGCCTCCCGCAGTCACGATGACGGAGACCAATGCATTGAACTGGCATCCGCCTCGGGCGTTGTAGTTGTCCGAGACAGCAAGGACCCGAGTGGCCCCAAAATCTTCGTGAGCAGCGCTGATTTCCGGCTCCTGGCCGAGGCGATCAAGGGCTTGAACTTCTAGCGGTCTCTCTACTGGGGAGAACCTATGAGGACGTCTTCGACCGGCACGGTGTGGCGCAAGGCTTCTCGCAGCAACGAGTCTGGAGATGCTTGTATCGAGGTGGCGGCCAACGGGGACATGGTTGCAATCCGCGACAGCAGAGACACTGCCGGCCCCAAGATCGTGGTAAGTCGTGGCGACTTTCGGGGCCTTGCTGAGGCTCTCAAGAAATCTTGAGTGCATCAGGGCAGTTCTACCTGAGGCGCGTTGATGTGCTCTGCGTCGGCGTTATGATTGCGCGATGTCGCTGACAGCGCGCTGGACTCGGCTGCTGATGGTTGTGTCGGCGGTCGGCCTTGCAGGCGCGGCCTACCTGATCCGCGCCCTGATGGACGGGCCCATCGAGCAGTACTCCGGTGCCGCCTTCTCCGCCGCCATCGTCTATACGATAGTGATCTTCGTCAGGCCGTCGATCCTCCCGCTGACCGCCGGTGGCGTCGTGGTCGCATACTGCTGGTTCATCGAGTTCTCGCAGCTCACCCCAATACCCGGGGCTGTGTCCGAACGCAGTTGGTTCGCACGCCAGTTGCTGGGAGCCCAGTTCGACCTCACCGATGTCATCTGGTATCCGGTCGGCGCTATCCTCCTGGTCGTCGCGCATTGGCTCGTCCGAGCCCGCACACGTTCCCAAAAAGACCCGGCGCCCGCTCTCGCATCATGATCTGGGAACGGCCATGGCGTGCTTGTAGTCGCGATTTGGTGACTCCTGCGGCCTCGCTAATGCTTATTAGGGTCTTCAGGTGGGGCGGCGCTTAGTGTGATCCGGCCTTCTGGGGTTCCGTAGTACCAGGTTCGCCCAGCCGGAGCGGGTGGGAGAGTACCGGCGGCCAGATCGACCAGCGCCGCTGCCAGCTCGACTAGCGGCGCTGCGTCGATGTGCTCTGCACCGCGCAGAAAACTGGCCGCGCTCTCCTCCAACTCGGGCCAGGTCGAGACCTCGGCTCTGTCTATGCCGCCGCGGGCCTCGATCCGGCGAGCTGCCTCCACCACGCAGTGCAGGAACATCTGTCGGCGGTCCTCGCCGAAGTCGTCCAGCAGGACTGCGAAACTGCTGCCCACCACCGCGTGCGTACGGAGATCCTGCTCCAGCTCCGGCCACCATGCCGGCCGTTCGTCCGCCGGTGCCTCCGCCCCGACGCGCGCCGCTTCAATGAAGAGAACCCCGACGGCCACGTCATAAGCCCAGAACATCGCGTCACCGGAGATCACCGGAACTGTCTTGCTCAACGGCACTCCTCCGACAGCCGATCGCCTCAGCGCCAATCATGGCCTATCGACCCAGTGGCCCAGTTGTAGGTTGTTGTGGGCCCTGACTGTCGGTCGGGTAATCAGGTGCCCTCAATGTTTCGGCTGGGTACAGTCGGGCGGGTGCCCGAGATGCAGCGGCTGCACGCTGACCATGCCTCGGCGGTCCTGGCCTTCGAGGTGGAGAACCGCGCCTACTTCGCCGCCTCGATCTCCGACCGTGGTGACGAGTACTTCGATCGGTTCGCTGAGCAACACAGGGCACTGCTGGCCGAGCGGGAGGCCGGGAGCGGTGCCTTCCATGTGCTCGTCGAGGGTGCTGGCCAACGCCGGGTTCGTCGCGGTGGGCCCGGCAGACCCGGCCGACCTCGGCGGTAAGCCGGGCACCTGGTATCAGCGCGATCTGGCACTCCAGCCGTAGCTCACCGGCTGTTCAGCGAATCGATTACCGGTGGTACCACCAGGCCGAGGTAGACGACGGCGGCGCCCAGCAGTTTCAGGGCTTCGTGAATGGTTCCGCGTCGTATGCCCGGTGGAGTAGTTCCAGGAAGCGCGGTGCTTCCGGTATGGGAAGGGCGTCGATCCGGTGGACGGCCACGCCTGGCGTCCATGAGTTCATGACGACGGCGCCGGCGAGGGCGGGCAGGTCGGCGAGGGTGATTTCCTGCGTGCGCTGAGGGACGTCCAATCGGGTCAGTTGGCGGCGGACGATTCCCATCGTCGTTCCGGTCAGCATCTCGGCGTCGGGCCATACGACCGAGTCTCCGTCCCAGAAGGCCAGGTTCCAGATCGTCGCCTCGCTGAACCGGCCCCGGCGGTCGATGAACGCGGCGTCGTCGAAGCCGTCCCGGACGGCCCTGCGCATGTAGTACGTCTTGGCCACCTCGCCGACGTGCTTCACGGCGGGCACGGGCCGTTCGTACTCGACCGTTGTCAGTGCGAGCGGTCCTGCCGGGCCGGACGCGGGCGGGCCGGTTCGGACCAGGACGTCGAGTTCCGTCGTGTCGTCCGCGGTGAATTCGCCGGGCGCCGAGTAGACGGTGGCGGTCAGCGAGACGTCTGCGGGGCTCGCTGCCAGTGCCGTCCGCAGAAGGGAACGGATCCGGTCGTCGGGCAATGCGCGGCCGTACAGTTCCGCCGAGGCGGACCGCAGCCGTTCCAAGTGGAGGTCGAGGCCGCGGACCTCGCCGCCGCGTACCTGCATGGCGGTGAAGTGGGCGTGACCCGCGAAGGCCAGCGGCGCCAGATCATCGGCGGTGGCCGCGAGGCCATTGCGCTGGACGGTGTAAAAGGCCATGAGTGCCTCCATCAGGCGGAATGAGCTTTCGCGGGACGACGTTAGGGCTTCACATCGGTGAGAAGGTCAACCTGGGACGGTGACATGCTGATCGGGGAGTTGGCCCGGCGTACCGGTGTCAGTGCGCGGCTGCTGCGCTACTACGAGGAGCAGGGCCTCCTCGACGCCGCGCGCGGCGCGAACGGGTACCGGCACTACGGCGAGGACTCCGTGACCACCGTGCGGAAGATCCGCGTCCTGCTGGACGCGGGCCTGTCCACCGACATCATCCGGCAGGTGCTCCCCTGCACCCGGGGCGACGGGCCGGAGTTCGACTGGTGCGCGGACATCCGCGACCTCCTCGACCGGGAGCTCGCCGCCCTGGACGGACGCATCGACGGCCTCCAGCGCAATCGCCGGGCCCTCGCGTCCTTCCTCCCCGACGACGGCCGCTAGATCAGGTCGGGTGGGCGAGCAGCAGGCGGATCATGTTCGTCAGGGCGTGCGGGGAGAGGGCCGGGTCGACCGCGCGGCGCAGGCCGAGGCCGATGCCGAGGCTGAGGAGGGCGTCGGCCAGTTCGTCGGCGGGCAGGGGGAGCGGGCGATCGCGCCGCCCGGCCTCCTCTTCCAGCAGGAGGCGGAGGGCCCCGGCCCAGCTGCGGCCGCCGGCCGCGACCTCGGCGCGCAGCTCCGGGTCGCGGCGGGTGGCGTGGATGGCGAACTCGGCCTCCAGCAGCGTCCAGCCGGGGTCGCCGATCGTGCGTTCGGCCCACGCCTCGAAGACGGCGAGGCGGTCCTCGTCGGAGCCCTCGCCGAGGAAGGCGTCCGTGATGGCCTGCACCTGCTCGGCCCTGATGGCGTCGATGACCGTCCGGCACAGCTCGTCCTTGGTGCCGAAGTTGGAGTAGACGGCGCCCTTGGAAAAGGACGCGGCCTCGGCGACCTTCTCCAGCGTGGTCGCGTGATACCCGTCACGCAGGAACAGCCGCCGGGCCGTGGCGATCAGCAGTTCGCGGGTGCGCGCCTGGCTCTCCGCCCTGGTCAGTCGTGCCATTCCGCCATCGTAGGGGCGTGAGCGCTCGGATACCGACGGTATCTGCGCGGCGACGGCGGTTCTGCACGAGTGTATTGACACCTCGTCCAACTTCTAAATACCGTCGGTATCTCGGCTGGGGAGGTGGCGCCGGATGGAGCCCGACCACGAGGTGGTCATCGTCGGCGCCGGTTTCTCCGGGCTGTGCGTCGGCATCCGGCTGCGGCAGAAGGGCGTGCGCGACTTCGTCATCCTGGACGCGGCGGACAGCGTCGGCGGCGTGTGGCGGCACAACACCTATCCGGGTGTCGCCGTCGACATTCCGTCCACCACGTACTGCTATTCGTTCGAGCCGAACCCGTCCTGGACGCGGGCGTTCGCGCCCGGCGCGGAAGTGCGCGCCTATGCCGAGCACTGCGCCGACAAGTACCGGCTGCGGCCGCATCTGCGACTCGGTACCAAGGTCGAGCGGGCGGTCTTCGACGAGGACGCCGACGTGTGGCGCGTCCACACCGATCGCGGCGAGATCGTCGCGCGGTTCCTGATCGGCGCCGTCGGGCCGCTCGACCAGCCCAAGAACCCGGACATCCCCGGCATCGAGACGTTCGCCGGGAAGATCGTCCACACCGCCCGCTGGGACCACGGCCACGACCTGCGCGGGAAGCGGGTCGCGGTGATCGGCACCGGTGCGTCCGGGCTCCAGGTCATCCCCGAGATCGCGCCCGTCGCCGCGCATCTGGACGTCTACCAGCGCACGCCGATCTGGGTGTTCCCGAAGATCGACTTCACGGTCCCGCGCGGGGTGCGCGCGCTGTTCCGGGCGGTGCCGCCGGTCCAGTCGCTCGCCCGGCTGGTCACCACGGTCGGGTCCGAAGTGATCATGGTGCTGGGCATCGTGCACTACGGCAAGGTGCCGTTCCTGGTGCGCGGCACCGAGCTGATCTGCCGCGCGCACCTGCGCCGCCAGGTGCCCGACCGCCGGCTCCGGCGCGCCCTGACGCCACGCTACGGCTTCGGGTGCAAGCGGCCCTCGTTCTCCAACCGCTACTTCCCCACGTTCATGCGCGACGACGTCGAGCTGGTCACCGACCCGATCGAGCGCGTCACCGAGCACGGGATCGTGACACGGGACGGACGCGAGCGGCCGATCGACACCCTGGTCCTGGCCACGGGCTTCAAGACCCTGCAGATCGGTGCGATGCCCGCGTTCCCGGTCGTCGGCCTGGGCGGCACCGAGCTGGGCGCCCACTGGGACGAGCACCGCTACCAGACCTACGAGGGCGTCGCCTCGCCCCTCGCCCCCAACTTCTGGCTCATGAACGGCCCGTACACGGTGACCGGCGCGTCCTGGTTCTCGATCATCGAGGCGGGCAGCACCCACATCGTGCGCTGCGTCGCGGAGGCGCGCCGGCGCCGGGCGGCCCGCATGGTGGTCAGGCGCCGCCCGCACGACGAATTCACCGCCCGGATGCGGGACCGCATGAAGGGCACCATCCTCGCCCAGCCGAGCTGCGCGCGGGCCAATTCCTATTACTTCGACCGGCACGGCGACGCACCTTACGTCCGTCCGCAGTCCGGGTTCCACGTGCTGCGCCGCAGCCGGACGTTCGACCTCGACGACTACGAATTCACCGGTTGAAAGGAAATCCCCTCATGGCCCTTCTCCGCGCCGCCGGCATCGTCCTCGCCGCCACCGGAGCCGCGCATTTCGCCGCGCCCAAGGCGTTCGAGCCGATCTCCCGGCTGCCGTTCCCCCAGGACACCCAGGCGTGGATCAAGCGGAACGGCGCCACCGAACTCGCCCTGGGCGTGGCCCTGGCCGTCGACAAGACGCGCAAGGCCGGCCTCGTCGGCACCGCCGTCTACGCCGCCTGGCTGGGGGCGCGCACGGTGTCCAAGAGCCGTTCCGCCTGACCGGAGCCCGGTTCGGCTTGGACGGCGGCCGCCGTTCGAGCCGAACCGAGGAAAGGCCGCTCCGCCGTAGTGACGACGCGCCGTCAATGGCATGATGCGGCGGATGGCCGAGGTTTTGTTGTTCCATCACGCGCACGGGCTGACGGACGGTGTCGAGGCGTTCGCCGACGTTCTCCGGCAGGCCGGGCACACCGTCCACGTCCCCGACCTCTACGAGGGACGGGTCTTCGAGGGCCTCGCGGACGGCATGGCGTACGCGCAGGACGCCGGGTTCTTCGACACGTTCGCCGACCGCGCGAACGCCATCGCCGACGGCCTTCCCGGTGAACTCGTCCACGCGGGCTTCTCGCTCGGCGTCCTGCCGGCGCAACTGCTGGCGCAGACGCGTCCGGGGGCCAAGGGCGCGCTGCTGTTCCATTCGTGCGTGCCGGTCTCCGAGTTCGGCGGCTCGTGGCCGGCGGGCGTCCCGGTGCAGGTCCACGCGATGGAGGCCGACGAGATCTTCGTCGAGGACGGCGACCTGGACGCCGCCCGCGCGCTCGTGGAGGCGGCCGACGACGCCGAACTCTTCCTCTATCCCGGTACGGAGCACATTTTCGCCGACAACGGCCTCCCGTCCTATGACGCGCCTTCCGCCGCCCTGCTCACCGAACGCGTCCTGGCCTTCCTCGACCGAGTCGAATAGCCGCCTAAGCCGTCGCCCCCCGGATGTCCGGATTTCGAGACATTGCCGCTGCACGATCATGGTCCGCTGCATACTGCCCAGGTGCTGAGTGATCTCTACGCGGCGGGCGGTCCGCCGGCATGACGAGCCTGCGGATGCGGACGGTGGCCGCGTTCGCCGCCGTCGCGCTGCTGGCCTCGGCCCTGGCGTCCGGCGTCGGGTACGCGCTGATGCGCGACGCGATGCTCGAACGCACCGAGAACGCCGTGACGACGCAGGTCCGGCAGACCGTCGCGCAGCTGGTGCCGATGCGGATACCGGTGGGCGCGGACCGGGCGCTGGCGACGAACCTCCAGTCGGCGCTGCGCAGCGCCGACGGTCGCCAGCGCGCCTGCGTGGTGTCGCCCCCGCTGAACCGGCCGGCGTCCTCGCCCCCGCACGGCTGCCTGCACGTGCCGGTGCCGGCGTCGTTCGCCTCGCGCGCCGAACGGGCCATGGTCGTCCGGCGCGTGCGGCACGCGGGAGCGCTGTACCTCCTGGTCGGGACGTCGGTGGCCGAATACCGCAAGTCCGACGCGGGGCGCGCCGCACCGCCGCTCGTCCTGGTCAGCGTCAGCCTGGACCGGGAGGCCGCCGACCTGCGGTCGTTCACCCGGGCGATGGTCACGGCGGACGCCGCCGCGCTGCTGTTCGGGCTGGGCCTCGCGCTGGCGGCCGCGCACGGGCTGCTGCGCCCGCTGCGACGCCTCGGCGCGGGGGCGCGGGCGCTCGCCGCGGGCGAACTGGCGACGCGGGTACAGGTCCGGGGGCGGGACGAGCTGGCCGATCTGGCCCGCACGTTCAACCACGCGGCGGTCGCCCTGGAGACCACGGTGACCGAGCTTCGCGCCGTCGAAGCGGCGGCGCGCCGGTTCGTGGCGGACGTCTCGCACGAACTGCGCACCCCCCCTCACCACGATGACCGCGCTCACCGACGTGCTGGAGACCGACCCGGACCCGACGGCGGCGCGGCTGGTGGTGGCCGAGACGCGGCGGCTCGGCACGCTGGTGGAGCACCTGATCGAGATCAGCCGGTTCGACGCGGGCGCCGCCGCGCTCGCACCGGACGACGTGGTCGTGGCCGACGCCGTCGCGGCCACCCTCGATGCGCGCGGCTGGTCCGGCCGGGTCGAGGTCGCGGTCCCCGGCGACCTGGTCGTGCGGGTGGACCCGCGCCGGTTCGACGTCATCGTGGCCAACCTCGTCGGCAACGCCTTCCGGCACGGGCGGCCGCCGGTGCGCCTGGAGGCCGGCCGAGCGCGGCGCGACGGCGTGGCCGGGTTCCGGATGTCGGTCGCGGACGCGGGGCCGGGCATCCCCGGCGAGCTGCTGCCGCTGATCTTCGACCGGTTCGTCAAGGCCGAAGCGGCTCGCTCGCGGAGCGAGGGCAGCGGGCTGGGCCTCGCGATCGCTCAGGAGAACGCACTGCTCCACGGCGGGACGCTGGAGGCGTCCGCCGGACCTGATGGGGGCGCGGTGTTCACCCTCTGGCTGCCCATGGAAGGAAGGCCATGAGCGGAAGGACCGCGCTCACGCTGCTCAACCTCACGCTCCTCGCGGCGCTGGCCATGCTGTGCGGCTGCGGCGTCCAGCCGACCGGCACCACGAGGGTCGGACCGCTCCCCACCGCGCAGGGCCCGGTCGTCAACAACACCATCTACGTCATCGGGGACGGGAAGCTCGTGCCGGTGGCCCGGCCCGGCTTGCCGGGAGCGCCGCTGATGCCGCTCTGGCAGCTCGGCCACGGCGTCACCGACGGCGAACGCAAGGCGGGACTCAGCAGCACACTGCCCGGTATCGGGATGGTCGCGGACCTGTCCGACCCGGCCCTGCGCGGGACCGATGCGCGCGGGGTCCGGCCGGACACCGGCGGAACAGGCGGGTCCGGCACCGTCACGGTGGCGCTGCAGACGACGATCCGGCCCCGGGATTGGCCACGCCTATGGCAGGCGCAGATCGCCTGCACCGCCCAGGCGATCCCCGGCATCGAACAGGCGGAGCTGAACATCTTCGACGGCCGCCCGGGCCGCGTCGTCCGGTGCGCCGATTTCCGCGACCTGCGTCCGGAGTCCTAGGCGAGTTCCTCTTTGAAGCCCTGGCGCCAGGACGGGTAGCGCAGTTCCCAGCCGAGTTCCCGCTTGGCCTTGGCGTTGGAGAAGCCGCGGCCCTCGGTCATCACCATGACCGCCACGTCGCCCGCGAGCGGACGGGCCAGCCAGGCGGGGACGCGCATCGGCCGCTTCGCCCCCGCGCACTCGGCGAGGTGGGGGAGCCATTCGGCGGCCGGGGCCGGTTCGTCGTCCACGATGGCGAACACGCCGCGGGCCTGCTGCTCGACGGCGAGCACGGTCGCGCTCGCCGCGTCGTCCAGATGCAGCCAGGAGCAGTGCCCGCGCCCGCCGCCGACGACCGGGAACTGCCGCTTGCGGACCGGCTCGACCAGGTCGTCCATGGCCCCCGGCCCGTAGAACCAGCCGTAGCGCAGGACGGCGCCGCCGACCTTGCCGACCGCCTCCTCGACGTGGCGGATCGCCGCCATGCCCGGCTCCGCGGGCGTCCCGGTCATCGGGTCCAGCGGGTCGTCCTCGGTCTTCACCCAGCCGCCTTCGTGGACGCCGTTCCAGGCGCCGTAGCTCTGCGCGACGACATGGGAGACGCCGGCCGCCTCGGCGGCGGCCAGCAGGTTGTCGGTGCCCACGGTGCGGAGCCGGTTCGTCCCGGCGAACCACCGGTCCATGTGCTTCATGTCGGCCTTGCCGGCGTGCGCCACGGAGATCGCGGTCATCTGGTGGACGATCACGTCCGGCCGCGCGCCGGCCACCGCCGCGTTGACGGATCCGGCGTCGAGGCCGTCCATCACGACGCCCTCGGCCCCCATCTCCGCCAGCAGGTCCAGCTTGGCGGCGCTCGTCGCCGTGGCCGTCACCTGGTGGCCGCGTTCCAGCAGCCGCGGCACCAGCCGCCGGCCCAGGACCCCCGTTCCACCTGCCACGAACACGCGCATGACCATCACTCTCCTCATCGGGTTCCGGTTCCACGAAGAGTGACGAGATGCCCGGTCCGTTTGTGACAGAACCTCTCCGGACGCCCGGCGCCCCAGGTCAGTGGCCCTCGTGCACGAAGCCGGGCGGTCGCCCTTGGGGCTGGTGTCGCCGCGTCCTTCGGCATCGCGCGCGGAGGTCGGAGAAACGGGCTTCCTCGACGGCAATTCGCCATCGTCGGCTGCGTGAGAGGCCCGCCCGCTGACCTGATCAGGTCCGATTCTGGCCAAAGAAATGAGTATTTGGTCGGCATATTTCGCTTTTGTGGTTTGTCTCTCCCGCGTGTCTTCGCAACCGGATTCCAGCAGGCCCGGCGGCACTTTCCGGACGCGCGAACGCGCCCATCCGCCCGAAGTCCCGATTAATCGAACGCGTGCCCTGCGCCCCGCTAGCCTTGTGGCTTTCCGCCGCAGGAACGGACAGGTTCTGGAGACCCATGGACGAGGTGGCGTCGGCGATAAGGCGCGGACTGCTCTGGCTCGAACGCGATCAAGAACAGGACGGGCACTGGTCGGACGCCGAGGGCCTTTCCCGCCTCTCGGCCACCGCCCACGGGGTGCGCGCGTTCGCGGCCTGCGGTTTCGAGGGCGACCACACCGCGGTCCGGCGCGCCATGGCCTGGCTCATGCGGCCGGAACTCGCGGCGGGCAGCAGCCATTACTTCTGGCGGCTCGGCCCCCTTTCGGAGCTCTACCGTTCCGGGGTCCCCGAAGCCCTGATCGAGCACGATCTCCGGGCCGTCCGGACGGCGATCGACGACGGCGTGCGGCTGGACCGCCGCCTCAACTACCCCGCGTTCCTGCTGGACTGCCTGGCCAACCTCGGCCAGGGCACGGACGGCGACGAGCGGTACGTCGACCAGGTCCGCGACCTGCTGGCCATGGGGGACGTCGACGTCACCCCGGCGGTGTGGGCGTTCGCCGCGCTGGAGCGGGCCGGCGCCGCCGACCCGGCGATGCTGGACCGCGAGAAGGTCGCCCGGTCCCTCCGCGAGAACAACGGCTGCCACCACCTCAACGGCTCGGTGGCCGAGACGAGCTACTTCGTCCTGAACTGCTCGCGGTCGGACGTGCTCAGCAGCGACCCGGAGCTGCGGCCGGTCGTGCACGGCGCGGTGCGCTGGCTGATGTCCCGGCAGATCACCCGCACCGGGAGCTGGCCCACCGAGCAGCCCCTTTACAACGGCGCTCAGCAGGCCCAGGCGTACTACACGGCCCTGGCTTGCCGGGCGCTCGCGGCCTACCTGCAGCGCTACCGGCCGCGGTCGCTGGCGCAGATCTCCCTGCCGGACTGGAGCTTCCGGCGCCGCGTCACCGCGATCGCCAAGTACGCGTCCGCGACGATCCTGGTCTGCCTGACGGTGACCGCCGCCGGCCTGTTCCTCCCGTCCGGCGGTGCGGGGCGGCTCCTCACCGCCTCCGGCCTCCTCGGCACGGCGCTCAGCTCGATCGTCTTCTCCTGGGAGGTCCGCGACCGCTTCGCCCGCCGCCGCTGACCCGCCCGCCGGGGTCAGCGCGGGGTGAGGGTGATGGGGAATTCGGTGACGCCGCGGACGAAGGCGTTCCGGAGGATCCGGGGGCCCTCGTCGTCGGCCCATTCGGCGGTGGCGACGCGGGCGACGAACTCCTCGAAGAAGATCTGCAGTTCGAGCCGGGCCAGGGACGCGCCGAGGCAGAAATGGGGGCCGAGGCCGAAGGCGATGTGGTCGCCGGGGCGGCGCGCCACGTCGAAGACGTCCGGGTCGTCGAAGACGGCCTCGTCGCGGTTCGCGGAGCCGTACATGAGCAGGATCTGCTCGCCCGCCGGGATCGTCACTCCGGCGATCTCGGCGTCGGTCGCGGCGACCCGGCACATGTTGAGGATCGGGGTCGTCCAGCGGACGAACTCCTCGACGGCGTTCGGGATGAGGGACGGGTCGTCCCGCAGCCGCCGCCACTGGTCCGGGTGCCGGATCAGCGCGTCCAGCGCGGTCGCGATGACGGTGCGGGTCGTCTCGGCGCCGCCGACCAGCAGGAGCAGCGCCTCGTGGGCGAGGTGCTCGTCGTCGTAGGCGGGCTGGTCGGGGCCCGCGTTCGACCAGATGGACAGCAGGTCGTCGGTGGGGCGGGCGCGGCGGTCCTTGGCCATGTCGAGGACGGCGAGGGCGTACTCCCCGGCGGCGATCGTCGCGTCGTCGGTGATGTAGCGCTGCCCGCCGCCCGCGTAGACGGCCGTCGCCGACCAGTGGACGAGCTGCGGCCACGCGTCCTCGGGGAAGCCGAGGAGCCAGCCGATGACGCGGGCGGGCAGGGGAGCGGCCAGTGCCGGGACGGCGTCCACGGTGCCCGCGTCCAGCGCCGCGGTGATGCAGTCGACGGCGGTGGCGCGGATCCGCTCCTCGTAGCGGGCGACGCCGCGCGGCGTGAAGCGCTGGTAGACCATGCGGCGGCGGTGCGCGTGCTCCGGGTCGTCCTGCCCGATCATGGACGGGTCGGACGGCAGTTGCGGGCGGTACCCGCCGGAGTTCGTCCAGACGCGGGGGTTGCGCTCGACGGCGAACACGTCGGCGTGCCGGGACACGCCCCAGAGGCCGTTCTCCGCGTCGTGGTAGACCGGGGACTCGGCGCGCAGGCGCGCGTAGACGGACCAGGGGTCGGTGGCGTACATCTCGCCGTCGAGAAGGTCGATGTCCATGGCTCACTCCTCGGAAAACGCTGCGGACAGGGGGCTCGTGGGGAGTGCGGCATGCGCCCGGCAGCCGGAAAGACGCGAGTCGAGACTAACGTCTCACCCAAGCAAGTGCTAGGTCTATGGTGACCCGGCGGACGCGGGCGGTAAAGGGAACGAAGGACCTTGGTGCACGCGTTCAGGACCAATGTGCGGAACAATGGGGGCGGCCACAGCGAGGAGGCGTTTTGAGCGGCGACGTTCGGTTCACCGTGACGCGGACGCTGAGCAAGGACCAGCAGGCACGGCGCGAGCGGCTGATCGACTCGGCGAGGGAGCTGGCGCTCGAGGGCGGCTACCCCGCCGTCACCATGCACGACGTGGCGGACCGGGCCGGGGTCGCCCGCGCCACCGTCTACCGCTATTTCGCCACCAAGGACCACCTGCTCACCGAGGTCGCCGCGGCCTGGGCGCACCATGTCACCGACGACATCGACGCGCTCGCGGTCGGCGACACCCAGCTGGAGCGGCTCACCGCGCTGCTGGAGCGCATCGTCTACGTCGCGGCGCAGGAGCCGACCCTCACGTCCGCCATCATCCAGGCGGTGACCTCGGACGACTCCAGCGTCGACGACGCCCGCACCATCCTGTTCCAGTACCTGCGCGACCGGCTGTCGGCGGCGATCGGCGACCCGGTGCCCGAGCGGGAGGACGTCGAGCTCGTCCTCGGGCACATCCTGCTCGCCGGGCTGATCAGCCTCGCGTCGCTGCGGCAGCCCGTCGAGGACGTCGCCACCATGGTCCGGACGGCCGGGCGCCTGGTGCTGGCCGGCGCGCTCTCCGCCGCCGCGCCCAGCTGATTGGTCCACATTCTCGCGGGCTGATTGGCCCTGGAAGCAGGACCACCACGGCTCCTAACGTGCTGCCGTGACGAATCTGCCGCTGTTCATGCTGGCCGCGCTGGCGCTGGTCGCCGTCCCCGGCCCGAACCACCTCTACATCACCGCGCGCAGCATCGGCGAGGGCCGCCGCGCCGGGGTCGCGTCCGCGCTCGGCGTCGAGACCGGCACGCTCGTCCACATCGCCGCCGCCGCGGCCGGGCTGTCCGCCGTCGTCGCCGCCTCCGCGACCGCGTTCGGGTTCCTGCGCTACGCGGGCGCCGCCTACCTGCTCTACCTCGCCTACCGGACGTTCCGCGGCGGCGACGACCCGGCCGAGACGCGGCTCCGGCCGCGCCCGATCGGCCGCGTCTACCTGGACGGCGCGCTGGTGAACGTCCTGAACCCGAAGGTCGTGCTGTTCTTCCTGGCGTTCCTGCCCCAGTTCGTCGACCGGGACGCGGGCGCCGTGCCGCTGCAGATCGCCGTGATGGGGCTGGTCCTCGTGCTGATCGGCCTCGTCGCCGACCTCGGGTACGCGGTCGCCGCCGGGTCGATCGGCGGCTGGCTGCGGACCCGTCCCGCGTTCCGGCGGCGGCAGCGGTACGCGACCGGCCTGATCTACCTCGGGCTCGGCGCCGGCGCGGTCTTCGCCGGGCCGGCCGCCCGCCGCGCCTGAGCAGTCAGGCCCGGTTGTCAATCCGCTGACAAGCGCGGCCCCGCAATGCGTAGCCGGTCGTGCAGCCACTCCGGCCCGCCGTCGGTAGCTTCCGAGTCGGGAGGTGCGAACGGTGACCACGACGCTTGAGGACCGCTCCCCGCTGAAGCCCTGGGCCGGCGTGCCGAGCGAGCTGTCCACCGTCTTCCGGCCCCATCTGGAGGCGCTCGCCGAGGAGATGATCGAGGAGATCCTCGCCGGGATCCCCGAGTACTCCCGCCCGCAGGACGAGGAGTACGCGCGGCTGGTCCGGCTCGCCGTCGAGGGCGCGCTCCGCCAGTTCGTCGACCTGATCATGGACCCGGACAGTTCCTGGGAGCCGGTCGCCGCCGTTTACCGGGAGATCGGCTGGGCCGAGGCCCGGGAGGGCCGCAGCCTGGACATCCTGCAGACCTCGCTGCGGCTCGGCGCCCGCGTCGCCTGGCGGCGGCTCGCCGCCGAGTCCGAGCGGTACAACATCTCCCGCCGCACCCTCGCCAGCATCGCCGAGGCGATCTTCGCGTTCCTGGACGAGATCGCCCGCGCCGCGACCGAGGGCTACACCAAGGCCCGCGCGCAGGAGGCCGGCGAACTGGAGCACCGCCGCCGCCGGCTGCTGGACCTGCTGCTCGCCGAGCCGCCCGCCGCCGCGCGGGCCGTCGCCGACCTCGCCCGGCTCGCGCAGTGGCGCGTCCCCCGCACCGTCGCCGCGGTCGTCCTGTACGAGCGGGGCCGGCAGCCGTTCTCGCACCCGTCGCTGCCGCCGGACGTGCTCGCCGACGTCGACCGCCGCGAGCCGTGCCTGCTCGTCCCCGACCCGGAGGGCCCCGGCCGGGGCCGGATGCTGGAGGCGGCGCTGCGCGACTGGGTCGCCGCGCTCGGGCCCACCGTCCGCACCGAGGACGCGGCGAAGTCGCTGCGCTGGGCGCGGGACGCGCTGCCGCTCGCGCGCCGCGGCATCCTGCCGTCCGACCGGCTGATCCGCTGCGCCGACCACATGCCGGCGCTGGTGGTGTTCAAGGACGAGGAACTGGTGCGGGCGGTCGCCGGCCTACGGCTCGCGCCGCTGCGCGAGGTCCGGCCCCGGCACCGGGAGCGGCTCATGCGGACGCTGCTGTCCTGCCTGCAGAACGGGTTCAACGCCACCGAGGTCGCGCACCGCCTGCACGTCCACCCGCAGACCGTCCGGTACCGGCTGCACCAACTGGAGGAGCTCTTCGGCGAGAGACTGTACGACCCGGAGGCGCGGCTGGAGATGGAGATGGTGCTCACCGTGTGGCTCAGCGAGCCGCCCGGCGATCAATCAAACGATTGACCGGGGCCGGGGGCAGCACCTAGCTTGAGGCTATGGCCAGTAGCGAATCGGGTCGAGAACGGATCCTGGAAGCCGCCACCCGGCTGTTCGCGGCGCTCGGCTACGACGGGACGTCCACCCGCATGATCGCCGAGGCGGCCGGGCTCAACGTCGCCACCGTCGCCTACCACGTCGGCGGCAAGCGCGACCTGTACCTCGCCGTGATGGAACGTGCCCACGAGGTCGAACGGACGGCCCTGGAGGGGGCGCTGAGCCGGATCACCCCGGATGCCGAGGGCCTGCTCTCCCTCGTCGACGCCTACGTCGAGTTCTGCATGCAGCGGCCGGAGATCCCCGCGCTGTGGATGCACCGCTGGCTGTCGGACGCCAGCGACGTCGTCCACCTCGAGGAGCAGTACGTCCGGCCGCTGATGCAGATGGTCACCGAGGCCGCCCGCAAGGTCGTCCCCGACGACGTCGACGTCGACTACGTCGTGTGGACGGTCGTCTGGTGCACCCACGGGTTCGGCAACGGCGGCGTCCTGGACACCGACGGCCACCGGCACGGCGTCGACGACCCGCAGGCCGTCGCCCGGTTCCGCCGCCACATGCGCCGCACCGTCGCCCTGGCGATCGGGGCCCCGGACCGGGCCGGCGGATGACGGACCTCCCCCCGGCGGCCGTCCCCCCGGCCGCGCACCCCCCGCACGGCGACCCCTCGGCAACGCTGACCCGGCGACGACTGCTCGGCTACGGCGTCGGCTCGGTCGGCACCGGCGTGTTCTCCGCCGTCCCCGGGCTGCTGCTCCTGTACTACCTCACCGACGTCCTCGGCGTGTCCGCCGCGATCGCCGGGGCCGTGCTGGTCGTCCCCAAGGCGTGGGACGTGCTGCTCAACCCGATCATCGGCGCCGCGAGCGACCGCGAGGCCGTCCGCACCGGCCGCCGCACCCGGCTGCTGCTGCTCGGCGCCGTCACCCTGCCGCTCCTGTTCGCCGCCATGTTCGCCGTGCCGGGCGACTCCCCGGGCCTCGCCGCCGCCTGGGCCGGGGTCGCGTTCCTGCTGGCCGCGACCGCGTTCGCCTGCTTCCAGGTCCCGTACGTGGCGCTGCCCGCCGAGATCTCCGCCGACCCGTCCGAGCGGGGCCGCGCGATGGCGTGGCGGGTCGTCTGCCTGACGCTCGGCATCCTCGTCGCGGGCGGCCTCGCCCCCGCCCTCACCGACGCCGCCGGCGGCGGGCGCGCCGGATACGCGCTGATGGGCGCCGTCGTCGGCCTCGCCATGGGCGCCGCGATGATCGCGAGCACGCTGGCGAACCGGTGGATCCCGTCCCGGCCCGGGCCGCGCCCCCTCGGGCTGGCCGCCGCGCTGCGCACCGCGCGCGGCAACCGGCCGTTCTTCCTGCTGCTCAGCGCGTCCGTCGCGCAGATCCTCGCCGTCGGGATCATGCTGGCGGGCGCCCCGTACATCGCGACCTACCGGCTGGACGACTACGGGCTGACGTCCGCGATGTTCGTCTGCATGGTCGGGCCCAGCGCGTTCGCGGTGCCGCTGTGGCGCTGGCTGTCCCGCAAGTACGGCGTCGTCGAGTGCTACATCGCGGGCGTGCTGCTGTTCGCCGCGACGGCCGCCGCGATGTACCCGGTCCTCGGCTCCACCGCGGGCGTGCTCGCCTTCGCCTGCCTGGTCGGCGTCTGCTACGCGGCCATGCAGCTGCTGTCGCTGGTGCTGCTGCCGGAGACCGTCCACGCCGACACCGGACGCACCGGGCACGCCCAGTCCGGCGCGTTCACCGGCCTCTACACGGCGGCGGAGACCGGCGCGCTCGCCCTCGGGCCCGGCGTCTTCGCGCTGATCCTCGCCGCGACGTCGTTCCGCTCCGCCGACCTCGACACGCCGGTCGTCCAGCCGGACTCGGCCCTCACCGGGCTGAGCGCCGGGTTCTCCCTCGTCCCCGCCCTGCTCCTGCTGATCAGCGTTCCGCCCCTGCTCGCGTTCCGGCGGGCGACCGGGCGCCGACCCGTAGAGGAAACACCCGAACATGCCGTCTGAGCACCTCCCCGAGGCGGGCCGCCCCGCCGCCGACCTGCTCGCCGAACTCGCCCGGCTGCGGGACGCGGACCTGCCCGTCCGCGGCGGCAAGGTCACCGCCTACGTCTACGACACCGGCCGCGAGCCCGTGCACGACCTCGCCGCCACCGCCTACCAGGAGATGCTGGAGGTCAACTGCCTCGACCCGACGGCGTTCCCCAGCATCGTCGCGCTGGAGCGGCAGGTCGTCGGGTTCGTCGCGGCCAAGCTCGGCGGCGGCTCCGGGATCTTCACCAGCGGCGGCACCGAGTCGATCATGCTGGCGGTGAAGGCGGCGCGGGACGCGCACCCGGTCGAGGGACGGCCGCAGATCGTCCTGCCGACGACCGCGCACCCCGCGTTCCACAAGGCCGCGCACTACCTCGGCATGGAGGTCGTGCACGTGCCGGTGGACGCCGAGTACCGGGCCGACACGGCTGCGACCGCCGCCGCGCTGACGCCCCGCACCGCGCTCGTCGTCGCGTCGGCGCCGTCCTACCCGCACGGCACCATGGACCCCGTCCCGGAGATCGCGGCGATCGCCGCGCGGGCCGGCGTCCCCTGCCATGTGGACGCGTGCGTCGGCGGCTGGGTGCTGCCGTGGCTGCGGGACGCGGGCCGCGACGTCCCGCCGTTCGACCTGTCCGTGCCCGGCGTGACGTCCCTCTCCTGCGACCTGCACAAATACGGGTACACGCCGAAGGGCGCCTCGGTCGTCCTGTTCGCGGACGAGTCGCACCGCCGGGCCGCCTACTTCGCGTCCGCCGAATGGCCCGGATACACCGTCATCAACGCGACCGTCCAGAGCAGCAAAAGCGCCGGGCCGCTCGGCGCCGCCTGGGCCACCCTCAACGCGGTCGGCGCGCAGGGCTACCGCGACCTCGCCGAGAACGCCATGAAGTCCGCGGAACGCCTCAGCGCCGGCGTCGCCGGCATCCCGGGGCTGCGCGTCCTCGGCGACCCGGTCGCGCCGCTCGTCGCGGTCGCCTCGACCGACCCCCGCCTGGACGTCTTCGTCATCGCCGACGAGGCCCGCCGGCGCGGCTGGTTCTTCCAGCCGCAGCTCTCCTACCAGGGCATCCCGCCGAACCTGCACTTCACGGTCACCGGCGTCAGCGACGTCGACGCGCTCCTCGGCGCGCTCACCGCCGCCACCGACGCCGCCCGCGCCGCCGGACCGCCGGACGTCCCGGCCGAACTGGTCGACGCCCTCGCCGGGCTCGACCTCGACAGCCTCGACGACGCCGGCTTCGCCGGGCTCCTCGCCTCCGTCGGCGTCGACCTCGCGGGCGGCGGCGACCCCGAGATGGCCGTGGTCAACGCCATCCTGGACGCCCTGCCGCCCGAGACCCGCGAGGCCCTGCTGATCCGCTTCCTGTCGGCCCTGTACGCCTAGCCGAGCCTCGTCAGGCGCTTCAGATAGGACGGCTCGTCCAGCGCACGGCCGAGCCGCAGCGGAACCGTCCCCGCCCCGGCGGTCACGGTGCCGACCTGCTCGCCCGCGGCGCCCCGGTGCGGCGGCTCGCCCTCCACGCCGACCCGCACGGTCAGCCCGGGCCAGCCGACCACCGTGACCGGCGCCGCGGCGCGCAGCGGCGTCGTCCCGCCGAGCCCGTCGTCGACCAGCGCGACCCGCGCGCCCTTCTGCGCCAGCGTCACCGCGGTCAGCGCGCCCTCGGCCGCGGCGACGAGCCGTCCCGCCGCGTTGACCGCGCCCGCCGCGCTCGGCGACCGCTGCCCCATCACCGCGCCGACGATCAGCGTCTCCACACCCTGGACGGTCTTGCGCGCGACGAACACGAAGTTCCCGCCCGCGGCGTCGGTGTAGCCGGTCTTGCCGCCGACGACGCCGTACTGCCCGAGCAGGAAGTTGCCGCCCTCCCGCGCCAGGCCGGCGCCGTCCGGCACGTACGACCGGTTGTTCACGATCTCCGCGAACTCCGGCAGGCTCATCGCCGCCTTCAGCAGCTTGACCTGGTCCGCGGCCGTGCTCACGGTGCCGGAGTCGTAGCCGCTCGGGTCGGTGTAGCGCGTCGCGGTCATGCCGAGCTCCGCCGCCGCCGCGTTCATCTTCGCCACGAACGCCTGCTCGCTGCCCGAGTCCCAGCGCGCCAGCTCGTGCGCGACGTCGTTCGCCGAGATGATCAGCAGCGCCTCCAGGGCCTTGCGCTGCGTCAGCTTCTGGTACGCGGTGACGCCGAGCAGCGACTCCTCCCGCTTGCGGCGCATCGGGATCTGCGCCGCCGCCTCCGGCGACACCGTCAGCACCGGCCCCGGCTCACCCGGCTTCAGCGGATGGTCGCGCAGGTACACGTACGCCGTCATCACCTTCGCGACGCTCGCCGTCGGCGTCGGCGCGGACCCGCCCGACGCCCCCATCGACCCGAGGCCGTCCACGTACACGGCGGACTGCCCCGCCGAAGGCCACGGCAGCCGCGGCGCCTGCCCCGGGAACGCGTGGCTGGACGCGATGGCCAGCTCGATCGTCGGCTCCGGCACCGGCCGCACCAGCTGCCCGGTGACGCCCCCGGCGACCAGCACGATCGCCGCGACGAGCACGATGAGCCAGCGCCGCCCCCGCCGCTTCTTCTCCGGCTCCTCCGGCGGACTCCCGTCCCACGGCTCGCCCCACTGCCCCGACGACCGCGCCGCCGGATACTCCCCGGACTCCCGCACCGGCAGCCGCTCGGCCCGGGTGACCGAAGCCTCCTGCGCCCACTGCTGCTCGCCCAGCGCACCGGGCCGCTCCCGCACCCCGTGCGCCGACCAGCCGACCTCACCGGGCGCCCCCGCGGCCCACTCACCGGACCCGCGCGGGTCGTCCCACGACGGCAGAGCCTCGACCCGCGTCGCCTGCGCATCACCCTGAGGCGGCCAGCCCCCGCCTTCCGCCGGGAGAGCCTCGTCCCACCCCTCAGCAGGAGCCGGACGCCCCTGACCATGCCAAGCCTCAACCTGAGGCCCGGGCCGTCCTTCACCTTCGGTCCACCAAGCCCCGCCAGGCAACGGCCGACCGGCCGGCGCCTCACCCTGCCCCGGCCGCCCGTGCCCCTGCGGCCGGTGCCGCTCATGCTGCACCGGCGCCGGCCCGCCATGGGGAGGCCGCGCCTCAGAGTGGGTCGGACGTCCTTCACCCTGCGGCCGTACCGGTCGCTCTTGCGACGCACGCGGGTCGTTCTGCGGCGGCCGCGCTTCAGCCTGCGGCGGCCGTGCTTCTCCCTGTGGGCGTTGCTGTTCGCGCTGCGGCGGTCGTGCTTCGCCCTGGGGACGTACTGGTCGCTCTTGTGACGCGCGCGGGTCATTTTGAGGCGGTCGCGCTTCAGCCTGCGAACGGTGCTGTTGCGGCGCGTGCGGCCTAGGCGCACCCGGCCGCCCCGACGGCGGCTCACCGTGGACTGGGCGCGCGTCCGGGTGAGGTGGCCGTCCTTCGCCTTGCGGACGTACTGGCCGCTCTCCTGAGGCGCGCGGGTCGCCGTGGGGTGACCAAGCCTCGGTCTGTGGCGGTTGTGCTTGTCCCTGCGGGCGCTGTTGTTCGCGCTGCGGCGCGCGTGCTTCGCCTTGGGATGGCCGCGCTGGTGCTTGTTGGCCTTGCGCTGAGCGCGCTTCCCCCTGGGGTGGCCCCACTTCGCGCTGAGGATGTACCGCTCGCTCTTGTGAGGCGCGCGTGTCAGCTTGCGGAGGCCGCGCTTCGGTCTGTGGCGGCTGTGCTGATGGCGGTTCGCCGTGTGTCGGGCGTGCTTCTGCGCCGGGTGTGCGTGTCTCGTCTCGTGGCCGTGCCGGTCGCTCTTGTGATGCGCGTGCGTCGTCTTGGGGTGGCTGAGCCTCGGCCTGGGGCGGTTGTGCCTGTGCCTGGGGGCGGCGTTGTTCGCGCTGCGGTGCGCGCGTTTCGGCCTGTGGCGGTTGTGCCGATGGCGGTTCGCCGGGGGTGGGCGGTGATTCCGCGCTGGGTGTGCGTGCTTCGCCTTGAGGCCGTACTGGTCGTTCCTGTGAAGCGCGCGCGTCGTCTTCGGTCGGCCGTGTCTCGGCCTGGGGACGGGCAGGCTGCTCTTGTGGCGTGCGCGGGTCGTCTTGGGGTGGCTGCGCTTCGGCCTGGGGCTCTGCGGCGGGTGCTTGTTCTTCGGCTTGGGGGCGTGCCGGTCGCTCTGGTGCTACGCGCCGGTCGACTTGGATCGGCTGCGTCTCGGACTGGCCCGCGTTGTCTTGGGGCGGGCTTGTCTCTTGCTTTGGTGGCTGGGCCTCGGCGGCACGGTCTTCGTCCTGGGACGGGCGTGCCTCGGCTTTGGGAGCGCTTGGTTCGGCCTGCTGCTCCTCTGTAGCCGACTCCTCGTCCGTGGGTGCTTCAGTGGTGGGCGGGGCGGGCCACGGTTGGGTTTGTGCCTCGTCGGCGCGGGGCTCTTTCGGGGCGGGCGGCTCGTCCTCGTCGGTGGAAGGGGCGTCCTCGGTCGGCTGCGGGGACGGGAACTGGACGTACCAGACGGGCGGCTTGTCCTCGGGGCGGCGGAGCGCGATGTCCGGGCGGGTCAGGTTGACCTTCGCGGGGGCGGGGAACTCGGCCGTGGCGGTGCGGGACGCGTCCTGCTCGTCCTCGGTGCCGGATGCGTCCGGTTCCCGCTCGGCGTCGTTCTCCACGTCCTGGCCCTCCTCGACTCGAACCCCCGGCAGGCAGGCGGAGCCGTCCCCCCGACAACGCCGCGCATAGTGAAGGACGCGCAGTTTACCGGGAAGGTTCGGAGTGGTTCGCGTCCTTGGCGGCCGTGTCCGTGAACCCGGACGGGGCGTCGCGGAGATACATCTCCGACAACGTCCCCGCACGGGAAGGCCCGGTGCGCATGCCATGGTGGTGGCGATGACCGTACCCCCGACGGCTCAGGACAGCGATGCCGCCCTCATCGAGGGTTCGCTCGCCGATCCGGAGGCGTTCGCCGCGCTCTTCGACCGGTACTCCGCGATGCTGTACCGGTACGTCTCGCGCAGGCTGGGGCCCGAGGCCGCGGAGGACGTCGTCGGAGAGACGTTCCTCGTCGCGTTCAGCAAGCGGGAGCGCTACGACCCGGCGCAGCGGGACGCGCGGCCGTGGCTGTTCGGCATCGCGACGAAGCTGGTGGCGCGGCACCACCGGGCGGAGGGCGCGCGCTACCGGGCGCTGCGGCGGAGCCCGGTGGACGGTCCGGTCGAGGGGCCCGCGGAGCGGGTCGCGGCGGGGGTGACGGCGTCGGCGACGCGGCCCGCGCTGGCGGCGGCGCTGTCCGGGCTGCCGCGGCGGGACCTGGACGTCCTGCTGCTGGTGGCGTGGGGCGATCTGGCCTACGAGGAGGTGGCGCGGGCGCTCGGCATCCCGGTCGGGACGGTCCGCTCCCGGCTCAACCGCGCCCGGCGCAAGGTGCGCGCCGCGCTGGGCGACAGCGACCCGACGCGTGAGGAGGCGTGAGCATGGACGACCTGGACCTGGTCCGCGACCTCGGCCGGGAGCTGGAGCACGAGCCGCCCGCCTCGCTGGCCCGGCAGCGGAACCGGCTGCTGGACGCGGCCGGGCGGGGACGGCGGCGTGGCCCCGGCCGGTGGACGCTGCTCGGCATGGTCGCGGCGGTGACGGCGGCGGCGATCCTCGTCCCGGCGGTGGTCTTCCACGGGCGGGACGCGAAGCCGGTGGCGGCGAAGTCGGCCGCGCCGGGGGCCGCGTTCAACGTGCTGCTCCTCGGCGTGGACGGGCGGGGCGGCGCGCACGCGCGCTCGGACACGATCATGGTGGTGCACGTCCCGGCAGACCGGAAGCGCGTCCGCGCGGTGAGCGTCCCGCGCGACTCCCTGGTGCGGATTCCGGCGTGCAAGACCGCCGGCGGGGCGGTCCTCCCGGCGCGCCGAGGGCTGATCAACTCGGTGTTCCCGGAGGGCGGCGCGGGGTGCGCGGTGAAGACGATGGAGTCGCTGACGAGCGTCCGGATCGACCGGACGGTGCTGATCGACTTCGACGGGTTCCGGGCGATCGTGGACGCGCTCGGCGGTGTCCGGGTGACGCTGCCCGCGCCGGTCGACGACCCGAAGGCGGGGCTGAAGCTGTCGGCGGGCAGGCACCGGGTGAGCGGGCGGACGGCCCTGGCCTACGTGCGGGCGAGGTACGGCGTCGGGGACGGTTCCGATCTCGCGCGCATCGAGCGGCAGCACCAGTTCCTGGAGGCGCTGGTGCGGGAGGTGCGGGAGCGGGCGACCGGGAATCCGGTGCGGCTGGCGCGGTTCCTCACGGCGGTCGCCGGTGCGGTCGAGACGACGCCGGGGCTGGGGGCGGGGGAGTTGCGGCTGCTCGCCGAGAGCTTCGGTGAGAGCGGTTCGATCACGTTCGACACGGTTCCGGTGCGTCCCGCGCGGCAGGACCCGAACCGGCTGGAGTGGGACCGGGCGGGGGCCGACCGGATGTTCGCCGCGTTCCGGACGTCATGAGTGATCCCGTTTCTGCCGGGTAGGCCCGAGTCATCCCCGGGCCCCCAGGAACGAATCACGAGGTCAAGGAGTGATCGATGGCCACGAAGATCCGCGAAATCATGACGGGCTCGCCGACGTCGGTGTCCCCGGAACTCGACATCGTGACGGTGGCGCGGGCGATGCGCGACGAGGACATCGGCGCGGTGCTGGTTGCGGAGGGCGACGACCTGCAGGGCGTGGTCACCGACCGGGACCTCGTCATCCGCGGCCTCGCCGCCGGCGGCGACCCGTCCCAGGCGAAGATCGGCGGCATCGCGAGCCGGGTGACGGCGACCGTCGGCCCCGACGACTCCCTGGACAAGGCCGCGCAGATCATGCGGGAGCGGTCGGTGCGCCGGCTGCCCGTCATGGAGGACGGCCGTCCCGTGGGCATCGTGTCCATCGGCGACCTGGCGATCGAGCACGACTCCCGGTCGGCCCTGGCGGACATCAGCGCCGCCCGGTCCAACACCTGACGTCGTACATGTGACCAGTGGGCGTGCCCGGAGGCCGCTACCGGTGCCCATCCTCCGGCCCTGGGCACGCTCACGCCCCCGCTAGGGGAGGACGGACAGTAGCCGGTCCAGTTCCTCCTCGGTGTTGTAGTAGTGCACGGAGGCCCGCACGGCCGCAGGAAGGACGTGCGGGTCGTATCCGTGCGACATGGGGTTCGTGACGTTGATGTTGACGCCGTGCGCCCTTGCGGCCGCCTTGATGGCGGCGGGGTCGTGGCCGTCCACGCTGAACGTGACGAGCCCGGACGGCCGCACCCCCTTGTCATGGACGGTGACACCAGGGCGGTCGGCCAGTTCCTCACGAAGCCTGGTGGCGAGTGCGGTCACGCGTGCCTCGATCTCCACCATCCCCACGCGGGCCGCATAGTCGGCGGCGACGCCCAGGCCGATCTGCCCGGCGACGTACCGCTCCCATGTCTCGAAGCGCTGGGCGTCGCCGCGCATCTCGAAGCCGTCCGGCGCCTTCCACTCGGCGGCATGCAGGTCGAGGAAGGGCGGGACGAGCGTCCGCACGATGTCGCGCCGCACGTACAGGAAACCCGTGCCGCGGGGGCCGCGCAGGTACTTGCGGCCGGTCGCCGAGAGCATGTCGCAGCCGATCTCGCCCACGTCCAGGGCGAGGTGGCCGACCGACTGGCACGCGTCCAGAAGGTAGAGGACGCCGTGCTCACGGCACAGCCGCCCCACCTCGGCAGCCGGGTTGACGAGTCCGTTCTGCGTGGGGATGTGGTTGAGCGACACCAGGCGGACGTCACCCTTGGCGAGTTCGGCCTCCAGCGCGTCCAGGGAGAGGGTGCCGTCGGCTTCGTCGGGGACGACCTCCACCTTCGCGCCCTTGGCCGCCGCCACCTGCTGGTAGGCGATGGCGTTGCTGGAGTACTCGGAGGTGGTGGTCAGGATGCGGTCGCCGTCCGCGAAGGGGATCGAGTAGAACGCCATGTCCCAGGCCCGGGTGGCGTTCTCCACGTAGGCGATCTCGTCTGCGCGCGCGCCGATGAGCCCTGCCACGGCGTCATAGAAGTGTTGGACGGCCTCTGCGTTCTGCTCGGCGGCCTCGTATCCGCCGATCTCCGATTCCAGCGCGAAATGCCCGTTGACGGCCTCGATGACCGGACGGGGCGGCAGCGCCGCGCCCGCGTTGTTGAGATGGGCCACCTTCGCGCAGCCGGGGGTGTCGGCCCGGAGACTCTCGATGTCCACGTGGTGCGCGTCCCTCCGTGAAATGTCGGACCCCCGCGCCATGCTGGCCGCGGGCGACGACTTGACCTCAACCATTGTTGAGGTCCCATGCTTGCCGTTCCAGGCTAACGATCACCAGGGGGACCCGTGGACATGGAGGTCACGGCGTGGATGTCGCTGCACCACGCCATGCACGCGCAGGACGGCAGGCCCTTCTCCAAGGCCACCCTGCGCCGCATCGGCGGCTTCGCCCGCCCGCATCGGCGGCAGCTCGCCGCCTTCCTCATCCTCAGCGTGGTGATGGCGGTCATCGCGGTCGCGACGCCCGTCCTCGCCGGCTGGGTCGTCAACGCGATCGTCGACCGCGACGCGACGTCCACCGTCATCGGGCTGGCCGTGGTCATCGCCGTCCTCGCGGTGGCCGAAGGCGGCCTCGGGCTCGCCAACCGGTGGCTGTCGGCCCGCATCGGCGAGGGGCTGATCCTCGACCTGCGCACCGCCGTGTTCGACCACGTCCAGCGGATGCCCGTCGCGTTCTTCACCCGCACCCGCACCGGCGCCCTGGTCAGCCGCCTCAACAACGACGTGATCGGCGCCCAGCGCGCCTTCAGCGACACCCTCTCCGGCGTCGTCAGCAACCTGGTCACGGTGCTGCTCACCTTCGCCGTGATGGTCCGCATCTCCTGGCAGATCACGCTGCTCGCCCTGGTTCTGCTGCCCGTCTTCGTCCTCCCGGCCCGCCGCATGGGCACCCGCCTGGCGCGGCTCGAACGCGAGGCCGCGGCGCACGACGCCGCGATGAGCACGCAGATGACCGAGCGCTTCTCGGCCCCGGGCGCGACCCTGGTGAAGCTGTTCGGACGCCCCGCCCGCGAGTCGGCCGAGTTCGCCGCCCGCGCCCGCCGCGTCCGCGACATCGGCGTCCGCACCGCGATGGTGCAGCACGTCTTCATCACCGCGCTCACCATGGTCTCCGCCCTGGCCCTCGCCCTCGTCTACGGCCTCGGCGGCTTCCTGTCCCTGCGCGACCACCTCGACGCCGGCGCCGTCGTCGCGCTCGCGCTCCTGCTGACCCGCCTGTACGCGCCGCTGACCGCCCTCGCCAGCTCCCGCGTCGAGGTGATGAGCGCCCTCGTCAGCTTCGAGCGGGTCTTCGAGATCCTCGACCTGGAGCCCCTCGTCGCCGAGAAGCCCGAGCCCCGCACCGTCCCGGACGGCCCGGTCACCGTCGAGTTCGACGACGTCCGCTTCGGCTACCCGTCCGCCGACAAGGTCTCCCTCGCCTCCCTCGAAGAGGTCGCGACCCTCGACACCCGCGGCGGCGTCGAGGTCCTGCACGGCATCTCGTTCCGCGCCGAACCCGGGCAGACGGTCGCGCTGGTCGGCTCGTCCGGCGCGGGCAAGTCGACGATCGCGCAGCTCCTGCCGCGCCTCTACGACGTCGACTCCGGCGCCGTCCGCCTCGGCGGCGTGGACGTCCGCGACCTGTCCTTCCAGGCCATCCGCGACACCCTCGGCATGGTCACGCAGGACGGCCACCTGTTCCACGAGTCGATCCGCGAGAACCTCCTCCTGGCCCGTCCCGAGGCCACCGAGGACGACCTGTGGGACGTCCTGCGCCGCGCCCGCCTCGACACCCTCATCGAGGGCCTGCCCGACGGCCTCGACACCATCGTCGGCGAGCGCGGCTACCGCCTGTCCGGCGGCGAGCGCCAGCGCCTCACCATCGCCCGCCTCCTGCTGGCCCGCCAGCGGGTCGTGATCCTGGACGAGGCCACAGCCCACCTCGACTCGACCTCCGAGGCCGCCGTCCAGGAGGCCCTCGCCGAGGCCCTCGACGGCCGCACCGCCGTCGTCATCGCGCACCGGTTGAGCACGATCCGCTCCGCCGACCAGATCCTGGTCATCGAGCAGGGCCGCATCGTCGAACGCGGAACCCACGACGACCTCCTCGCCGCAGGCGGCCGCTACGCCGACCTCTACAACACCCAGTTCGCCAACGACCCACCCCTGGAAACCGTCAGCTGACCCGCCGTACGCGCACCCCCGGCCCGCCTTTGGCCGGGGGTGCGCCGGCATGTCCCGGGGTGAGCCAGGGGCGGGACCTTTCGGTGGACGGGACGAGCCGGGACGATCTCGGGCCGGCGGGAAGATCGACGTTCAAGATCGTGAGGTTCTTCGGCAAGGGGAGACGGGCCGGAACCAGGGAGATGACCAGGGGGTTGAGGAGGCGTTTCGAGGGTCGGGAGGCGTCCTCCGGGTATTGGGAGACGACCGCAGACCGGGACGACCCTGATGATCGGGAGGCAGAGACATGGCGGAACGGGATCGGTTGCCCGCGCCCGTGGAGGGGCTCGTGCTGACGCATTTCCTCACCGTCCGCGACGTGGCGCGCTCGCGCGCGTTCTACGCGGACGTCTTCGGCGGTGAGGTCGTCCTGGCGGAGAACCCCGCCATCGTGAAGGTCGCCAACACCTGGATCATCTTGACGTCCTCCCCCGCCTGATGGCGGGGGATTCCAACCCCGTCCCTATGTGGAGAGGAGAGTGGGCTGAGGTTCGCGGTTCACCGGCCCGCCCGACGGCGTGCCTCCCCGCGCGGCCACCGTGCGTCCCACGGCGGTGTCTCGGATGTTGCAGGCGGCGTTGACGTCGGCGTTGGCCCGGTGCCCGCAGGCCACGCATCGGAACACCGCTTGGCTCTCGCGATTGTCCCGGGCGCGATGCCCGCACGCGTTGCAGGTCTGCGACGTGTACGCCGGATCGACCTTGACGACCCGTCCTGGTGCCTTGTGCTCCAACCGGGTCACGAGCCGGCCCCACCCGCTGGCCAGGATCGAGCGGTTCAGCCCGGCCTTCTGCCGCACACCCGCGCCGGGGGCGTCGATGGTGCCCTTGGCGGACCGGGTCATGGCGGCCACGCCGAGGTCCTCGACGGCGATGACGTCGAAGCGGCGCGCCAGATCCGTCGAGGTCTTCTCCACCCAGTCCTTGCGGCGATCGGCCTCACGCGCCCTGAGCCGCGCGACGGCGGCCTTGACACGGGCACGCCGGTTCGACCCCGCCTTCGCGCGGGCCAGGCGGCGCAGCAACCGCTTCAACCGCTCGGCCTCACCCGGCGTCAAACCCGGCACGCTGCTGGTCTCGCCGGTGGACAGCGCAGCCGACACCGCCACACCCCGATCGACACCGACCGCCGCACCATTGCCCGGTGCGGGAACGGGGTCGGGGATGGCGGCGAATGCGACATGCCAACGTCCGGCGCGGTCGCGGGTCACCCGGAACGACTTCACGCCGGGCGGGACGGGCCGGGACCAGCGGAACCGCACCCACCCCGCCTTCGGCACCCGCACCACACCCATGCGGCGCGACAACCGCCGCACCTCCCACGCCCGGCCCCGCACCCCGACGACCCGGAACCCCTCATGCGTACCGGCCCTGCGCCAAGTGGGACGCCGATGCGTACCGGCGAAGAAGTTCGCCATCGCCTGCGCGAAGTCTCTGAGCGCCTGCTGCTGCACTGTCTGCGACCCCGCCGCCAGCCACGAATTCGCGGCGCGGGCCTCGGTCAGCTGCCGGGCCTGCGCGACATATCCCGGCGCCGGGCCGCGCTGCGGCGTCCACCAGGAGTGCTGTTCAAGGGCCAGGTTCCAGACATACCGGGCGTGCGAGCAATGCTCCAGCAGCCCCGCCTCCTGGGCAGGGGTCGGACACAACCGGTACCGGGACACGCTCTGCAACCTACCGACCACCACCGACAAAACCAGGAGACCACAGCACCGCATCGTGCCGCGCTTCCTCCCCGCCCTGAAGGACGGGGTCTCCACGCTGCAAGTATCCGATGAACGTGCGTGTCGCCGACACCGCCGCGTTCTACAAGTACGCCAAGGAGCGGGGCGCCCGGTTCTTGACCGAGCCCATCGACCGTAAGGCCGAGATCCGCTGCTACATGCGCGACCCGGACGACTACCTGATCGAGGTCGGCCAGGCCACCGGCATGCTGCACGGCGTCTACGCCGACCCACCAGCCACCCCAGAAAGCTGACTCGGGCCAACGGGGAGCGAGCCAGCCGATCCGGCCCCCACCGGGAGCGGGCTGAGAGGGACGGCGGCCGATCTTGAGGACTGGCTGGGGGCAGGTGATCGTTCTCGCCGTTGGGGAGTGGCTCGGGGCCGGCTGGGCGGGTGCTCCCGCTCTGGGGGCTGACGGGGACGGTCAGGCGATGTCGGTGAGGGTCTTCTGGAGGGCGCGGAGGATGCCGGAGCGCCAGCCGCTGCCCATGCCGCGGAAGGCGTAGGCGTTGACGGGGTCGTCCAGGTCGAAGCCGGCGTGCTCGATGAACAGCCGGGTGCCGTGGCCTTCGGGGACGAGCCGCCAGGTCACCGTGGTGTCGAGGCCGCCGCCGTTCCAGCTGATGCGCAGCAGCCGCTCGTCCTCGATGTCGAGGACCCGGCATCGGATCGTGCCGTCGAACCCGATGTTGGGGATCGGGGTGGCGGCGAAGGTGAAGCGGTGCCCGACGGCGGGTTCGAAGTCGTTCGGCATCATCCAGCGGGCCAGCAGGTCCGGCTCGGTGAGCGCCCGCCACACCTTGCGCGGCGGATGCGGCAGGAACTCGTCCACCTCGATCGACGCGCGCTCACCGCTCACGCCGTCCACCTTACGGCGCGTGCCCGGGGCACGCCCGTGTCCGGTCGCCGCCATGTCATGTCCGGCGGACGCGGGCGACGGCGATGACGCCGGAGACCACGATGATCCCGGCCGTCCACGCCAGCGAGCGCGTCACGTAGTAGGCGGCGCCGTGGCCGAGCAGCGCGGCGGCCGCGTCGCCCTGCGTGAGCACCCGGACGGCGTCCATCATGACCGTGACCGGCTGATTCTCGGCGAAGCCCTGCAGCCATCCGGGCATCGTCTCCACCGGGACGTAGGCGCTGGAGACGAAGCTCAGCGGCAGCGCCAGGAACCCCGCGCCCTGCGCCGCCTGCGGGTTCGCACTGAGCAGCCCCAGCGCCACGAACACCCACACGAACGCGAACCCGAACAGGACGCACAACCCGAATCCGGCCAGCGCGGACGGCCAGCCCGCGTGCACGCGGAAGCCGACGGCGAAGGCCAGCGCCGCGCTCACCGCGAGGATCAGCGTGACGCGTGCCGTGTCCGCCGCGACCTGGCCGGAGATGACGGCGGTGCGCGGCATCGGCAGCGACTTCAGCCGGTCGAGGTAGCCGGACGCGACGTCCTCGGCGACCGCGACCGCCGCGCTCATGCCGGCGAACAGCCCGCTCACGGTCAGCAGCCCGGGGATCATGTAGTCGACGTAGTCGACGCGTCCCGTGCCGATCGCCCCGCCGAACACGTACCGGAAGATCAGCAGGAACGCGACGCTCTGGACGAGCCCCATCACGATGATCTGCGGCGTCCGGAACGTCCGCCGCATCCCGCGCCGGGCGATGACCCAGCTCGCCGCTCCGACACCGGCCCCGCCGGGCGCCTGCATTACCGCCATGCGGCCTCACTCCTTCTCATGATGGTCCCGTCCCCGTCGGGGAAAACCTCGTCGCGTCGGCCGGAGCCTCGTCCCGTCGGCGGGAGCCTCGTTCCGGGGTGGTGGTCAGGGAGAGGAAGACCTCGTCGAGGGTCGGGCGGCGGAGGGTGATGTCAGCTATCGGGATCTGGTGGTCGGCCAGGGACCGGACGGCTCTCGTGAGGTCGTCCGGGCCGTTCTCTGCGGTCGCGGTGACGAGGAGGGTGCGCGGGTCGGTGCGGACGGTGCCGAGGGCGTCCAGGGCTCCGGCGGCCGAGGTCAGAGAGGTGTGGTCATGGACATGGACTTCGATCAGGTCGCCGCCCGTGCGGGCCTTCAGCTCGCGGGGCGTGCCCTCGGCGACGACGCGGCCGTGGTCAATGATCGCTATACGGTCGGCCAGGCGGTCGGCCTCGTCCAGGTACTGGGTGGTCAGCAGGACGTTCGTGCCACCGGCCACAAGGTCGCCGATAGCGTCCCACAGTTCGATGCGGCTGCGGGGGTCGAGCCCGGTGGTGGGCTCGTCCAGCAGCAGGAGGCGGGGCGCGCCGACGAGGCTGGCGCCGAGGTCGAGGCGGCGGCGCATCCCGCCCGAGTAGGTGCGGACGAGGCGGTCGGCGACATCGCCGAGGGACAGGCGTTCGAGCACGTCGGACGCGCCGGCGCGGGCGTCCCGGCGGCTCCGGCCGAACAGGCGGGCGATCATCTCCAGGTTCTCGCGGCCGGTCAGCGCACCCTCGACGGCCGCGTACTGGCCGGCCAGGCCGATGGTGCGGCGGACGCGGGCGGGGTCGCGGGCGGCGTCGATCCCGTCCACGAGCAGCGTGCCGCCGTCGGGACGGACGAGGGTCGCGACGCAGCGCACGAAGGTGGTCTTGCCGGCGCCGTTCGGCCCGAGCAGGGCCGTCACCCGGCCGGGCGACACGGCGAGGTCGAGGCCGGCGAGGGCCTCCACGTCGCCGAACCGCTTGACCAGCCCGGCGGCCTCGACGATGGGCGTCACAGGTCCTCCTCGTCCAGCAGTTCGCGCAGGTTGGAGAGCTTCTCGCGCCAGAACCGCTCGTACGGGGTCAGCCATTCGGACAGTTCGCGCAGCGGTCCGGGCTCCAGCCGGTAGACGCGCCGGCGGCCGTCGCGCTGCTCGGTGACGAGCCCGGCCTCCCGGAGCACCCTGAGGTGCTCGGAGACGCTCGGGCGGCTCATCGTGAAGTGCGCGGCGAGGTCGTTGACCGGGCGCGGGCCGTCCAGCAGGAGCGCGGTGAGCTCCCGCCGGACGGGGCTGGCCAGCGCCGCGAACACGTCGGCGGTCACTGCTCGGCCAGGACGAGGCCGTTGCCGTCGGGGTCGGTGATCACGGCCTGCCGGCCCCAGGGGAGGTCCTGCGGGCCGTCGACGGCCACGCCGGCCTCGCGCAGCGCCGCGCAGTCGCCGTCGAGGTCGGCCGTCGCCAGGATCAGCCCTTGCAGGCTTCCGGGCGCGGCCGGGGTGTGGTCGGCGAGGACGACGCTCGTCTCGGCTCCCTTGGGGGCGAGCTGCAGCCAGCGGATCGGGCCGTTCTGCTGGTCCGCGACGACGTCGAAGCCGAGCTTGCCGGCGTAGAAGTCCTTGGCCGTGTCCAGGTCGGAGACGGGAACGGTCAGCAGGCGCACATGGGTGATGGTCATGCGGGCGACGATAGGTAGGGAGTTGCCTACGTGTCAAGCGTAGGAAATCTCCTACGCATCGCGCGCCGGGCGGACGGGTTTAGTGGGCGGGTGCGGAGGCAGGTTGGAGGAATGCGTGCCGTCACCTATGACTCGTATGCGTCCGACAACGCGAAGCTGAAGGTCGGGGACGCGCCGGATCCGAAGGTCGGCCCCGGCCAGGTGCTGGTCGAGGTCCGCGCCGCCGGGGTCAACCCGGTCGACTGGAAGGTCATGGCCGGCGGCCTCGACGGGATGATGGACGCGGTCTTCCCGGTCATCCCCGGCTGGGACGTCGCCGGGGTCGTCCGCGGCCTCGGCCCCGACACGCCGGAGTTCGCCGTCGGCGACGAGGTCATGGCGTACGCGCGCAAGGACGTCGTCGGCGCCGGGACGTTCGCGCAGTACGTCGCGGTCGCGGCCGACCACGTCGCGCACAAGCCCCAGGCGCTCGACTGGAACCAGGCGGGCGGCCTGCCGCTCGCCGGGATGACCGCGCAGCGCTCCCTGGACCGGCTGGCGGTCGGCAAGGACGACGTGCTGCTCATCCACGCGGCGTCCGGCGGGGTCGGGGGCCTCGCGGTCCAGATCGCCCGCGACCGCGGTGCCCGGGTGATCGGCACGGCGTCCGAGAAGAACCACGACTACCTGCGGGGACTCGGCGCGGAACCGGTCTCCTACGGGGACGGGCTGGTGGAGCGCGTCCGCGAACTGGCGCCCGGCGGGGTGACCGCCGTCGCCGACTTCGTGGGCGGGCAGCTGGACGCCACGCTCGCCCTGCTGGCCAGCGGCGGGCGGCACGTGTCCATCGCCGACAACACCGTGGACGAGCACGGCGGCCACTGGATCTGGGTCCGCCCGGACGGCGCGAAGCTCGCCGAGCTGGCCCGCCTCGCCGACCGCGGCGCGCTCGCCGTCGAGGTCGTGGACACGTTCCCGCTGGAGGAGACGGGTGCCGCGTTCGACGCCAGCCGCAGCGGGCACACGCGCGGCAAGCTCGTCATCGTCCCCTGACGAACTCGCCGCGGAGAGCCGGTCCCCAACGAAGGAGCGTCATGCCCGTCCTGGACGACACATTGCCGCTGCTGTCGCGGCCTTACGGGCTGCTGTCCGCACGGGCCCGCCGCCTGGACACCGACGTCTACGACATGCGGCTGCTCTTGCGGAAGACCACCTGCATGACCGGGGCGGACGCCGCGCGCGTGTTCTACGACCCGGACCGTTTCGTCCGGGAGGGCGCCGCGCCCCGGCGGCTCCGCGTCACGCTGTTCGGCGAGAACGGTGTGCAGGGCCTGGACGGGCGGCGGCACGCCGCGCGCAAGCGGATGTTCATGTCTCTGATGACGCCCGAGGCGCGGGACGAACTGCGCGATCTCACCGGGCGGGCGTGGCGGGAGCGCATCGGCGCGTGGCGGAACGAGCCGCGCGTCGTCCTGTTCGATGAGGTCAGCGAGCTGCTGTGCAGTGCGGTGTGCGCGTGGGCGGGGGTGCCGCTCGCCGCCCGGCAGGTCCCGCAGATCTCCCGGATGCTCGTCGCGCTGATCGAGGCCCCGGCGGCGGTCGGCCCCCGCTATCTGCGTGGACGCACCGCTCGCAGGCTCGCCGACCGCTGGGCCGCCGCCCACGTCACGCGCGCCCGTGAACGGCACGGGCGGGATGCCTCGTCGGCTCGCGGAGCAGCGCCAGGCGACGGCACGGCGCTGGACGAGATCGCCGCCTACCGCGACACGGACGGGAGCCTCCTGCCGCCGGACGTGGCCGGAGTGGAGCTGCTCAACGTCCTGCGGCCCACTGTGGCGGTGGCGCGGTTCGTGGTGTTCGCCGCCATGGCGCTGCACGACCATCCCGAATGGCAACGCCGGCTCGCGACGGACGACGACCCGGAACTCCTCGAAGCGTTCGTCCAGGAAGTGCGCCGGTTCTACCCGTTCTTCCCGCTCGTCGCGGCGCGCGCCGCCCGCGACTTCGAATGGCGCGGTCACTATTTCCCGAAGGGACGGCGCGTCCTGCTCGACCTGCACGGGACGGATCACGACCCGCGCCTTTGGGACCGTCCCGAACAATTCAAACCGGAACGGTTCATCGGCCGCACACCGGACGCCTACAGCCTCATTCCACAGGGCGGCGGCGACCATTTCGAGGGCCACCGCTGCGCCGGAGAATGGGTCACCAAGGACGTGATGAAAACGTCGGTGACCGCCCTCACCCGGTGGATGTCCTACCAGGTACCGCCACAGGACCTGAGCATCCATCCGTGGCGCGCCCCGGCCCTACCGAAGAGCCGTTTCGTCATCGCCAGGGTGGCGGAACTCTAGACCGACCTGCGCGTGAGCCCGGCCTGCTCGGCCTTGCTCCGGCGCTCCGCTTCCGCCCGCTGCCGTGCATTCTCGTGGACGGCCCAGTTCTCCGGCTGCATGAACATCAACTCGCCAGTGCCGGGAGCGAGCAGCACGCCCCCGAAGACGTCGTCACCGGCGAACCAGGCCCCGCGGTCGATCTCTGCGGGCCACTGGCCGGAGTAGAGCGGTTCGCGCGCCGACATTCGCGGGGAGTCGCCGTCGCCCAGCGTCAAGGAACGCCTGCCCTGGCTCTGCAGGCTCGACTTCTGCACGGGTGAGCGGAACTCGAAGTCGTACACCTTCAGCACGCGGGCGCATTTCCGCACCCAGCCGATCTGCGGCAGCCAGAACCGCGTCCCCAGCAAAAGCGCCATCATGCCCACGGCGACGAACGGGCCGAGATAGCGGAGACCCAGCGCGAGCGGCAAAGCGATCATCGCGATGCCGGGCACCGCGATGAGCAGCAGGTAACGTCCCACCAGGATCCTGTAGTGGTATTTCACCGGGCCTTCGCGATCGGTGCCGTCCGCGGCGAACGGTACTGCGCCTCTGAACGGGCGATACAGCAGCAGGTGCATGGCCAGCAGCACGACGGTGACGAGCCCGAGCATTCCGGGGATCGCGAACCAGAAGAAAGTGTCGCTCAGAACCGTGAGGACGAGCCCGTAGGACACGGCGAAACCGCCGCCGAGCAGTGCCGCACGCCGCAGCGGACCGCGTCCACCACCGTCCGCGCCGCCGGCCTGGTCGGCCGCAACCGAAGGCTCCGCCATACCGCCCTTTCCGCGATGTACCGATGCAACTCGCCGGTCTGCCCGGACAGGCCACCACCGGCCCCGGCCACTCGTCAACCTGGGGCGGACGTCCGAATGCCCTCGAAAACGTCCGTCACGAACCGTCCGCATCGTGACCGGCGAGGGACATCCCCGTGGCGAGCGACCGAGCGGCATCGACGAAGAACTGCTCGTCCGCGCCGGGGGCGAGGCCGAGGATGACACCCTGGTTGAGGCCGACGAACAGCGCTCGCAGTGCCGTGACCAGGCGCTCCGCCTGGCCGGACGTCACGGTGCCCCCGTTGTGCGGCCTTCCGGAGAACACCGCGATCAGCTGCTGCTCCTGCCGCCGGATCGACGCGGCGAGCTGAGCGCCGAGTTCCCGGTCGTGCAAGGCCATGTCCAGCAGGGTGATCTGCAGCGACAGGACGGACAGCGCATCCGGCGAATCGAAGCTGCGCCGGTAGTACCGCGCGAAGACCTCGACCGCGCCGAGCAGGTCGAGTCCGGCCGGGACGGCCTGCTCGATCTCCTCGTAGTGCGGCCGCAGGTAGTCCGTGACGAGCGCGAGCACCAGGCCGTTCTTGCTGCCGAACAGGGAGTAGACGGCGCCGGTGGTCAGGCCGGCCCGCTCGGCGATCTCGTCGAGCCTGGCCCGGTACCCGTCCCGGGCGACGACCTCGAACGCGGCGTCCAGCAGGGCACGGCGGTTGCGCTCCTTGGCCTCCGCTCTCGTCATACGCATAGTCTCATTATTACGATAATTTGATTACGGAACCAAGCCTGGACGAGCTCGGGAGGACCCCATGCCCCAGAACAACGCTCCGCCGGACGCACGCCAGAGGACCGGGATCATCGCCGACAGCGCCGTCAAGGCGCTCCTGGGCGCCGGCTTCCTGATCGCCGCGGCCCCACTCGGCCGCCTGTTCGGCGTATCGACATGGCTCATGGCCGCCTCGGGCGCGGCCCTGCTGATCTGCGGCGCGATCGAGATCAAGCACCTGCGCGGCCGCCCGGCGCGCACCTACGTCCGCCTCATGGTCGGCTACGACGCCGGCTGGGGGCTGGCGACCCTCGCCGCCCTTCTTCCCGTGTGGGGGAGCAGCGGTGCCGGGGGCGAGGTATGGATCGGCTACCAGATCGCCGCGCCCCTCGTCTTCGCCGCCCTCCTGCTGACCGCCGCCCCATCCCGGACGTCCTCACAACCCAGCGCAACAGACCCCGCCCACTGACGAACACGGCACCCGGACGCCTGACGAGGCCGGGGAGGGGCCGAGGGCGATCAACCGCTCACTTGGATTTCCACGCGGTGGCGGATGTACTCATCCGGGTGGGAGCGAGCGATCTCCACCGCCGTCACCACGAGAGCGTGGAGTTCCGGCGGATACGCGGACGGCCACAGAGGCAGCCCAGGGAGAATGCAGCGTCGAACGTCCAGGTTTTCATTGCTGACGAATTCTTGGAGCGCGGCCTCGTTCCACACCCTCACCAGGACGGACCTGTCCTCGGAGTCCGTCCGGCTCTCCCCGAGGTCGTTCCCGGCTCGCGTGTTGGGGAGGCGCAGCGGCAGAGCCGTCCAGTACCACGCACGCGCGGCACCGGCCCGCTCCAGATCGGTGCCCGTCCGCAGATACTCGAGAAGCGCAGAGCGGACACGCCTGCGTCCGAATACGTGCAGAGCCGGCTCGACGAACTGGCGATTGAAGCTCGGGTCCGGATCGTGGACGGCCGCTTTCATGAGGGCGCCGAAGGCGGCATCGGACGCGGGCAGGCCCTCGCTGCCGGCGTTGCGAAGCGCCGCCCGTACCCGCAATCGCCAGCCCCGCCGATCATCTGGATCCGGCTCGGCCGGGACGTCGAGTCCGACCGCTCGGACGAGGTCGGCCAGGCACTCCAGGAACAACTCCCGTGAGTCCCCGGTTCGCGCCGGTAGCGCCATGAACGCCTGTGCGGTCTCCGGCCGGTCCTTCCCTGCGGTCTCGTCTTCGCTCGCGTTCATGGTGGCCTCTCAGAGTTACCCGGCGTGCTGGCTACTGCTTGAGGTCGTTGAGGATTGTGTCGAAGCAGGCGTCACCCTGGTCCGCCTGGTTATTGAGGAAAGCAGAGGTCGACAGGGTGCCCGGCCCCAAGGAGGGGCCGGGCATGGGGGCTACTGCTTGAGGCTGTTGAGGATGGTTTGGAAGGTGCGGGGGGTGAGGAGGAGTTTGGGTCCGTCGGGGTCCTTGGAGTCGCGGACGGCCACGGCCTCGGGAAAGCGTGCCACTTCCACGCACGCCCCACCTTGGCCGTCGCTCTTCCCCGCCTTCCGCCACGTGATCACGTCCACCGGACAACCGCCTTCCGTAGGAACTCGCGGGAGTCGTCGACGCTCAGAGCGCGAGCTTGCAGCGCCGAGAAAGCGCCGACTATGTGCAAGATATCCTCTTGGTCGTCGGTTGTGAGACCGCCCCTGGCGGCAGGCATATGGAGCAGCTCGCTGCCCTTCGACTGAGTGGCGAGGTTGAAGGGGCCCTCCAGTCCCCGGTAGTAGCCGGTGGGGGCGATTTGGAGGGTGACGTTGCTCCACTCGGAGACGGTGAGCAGGTGTTCGCATTGTTCGCGCATGATCTCCGCGTTGCCCATGCACGTCCAGAGGACGTTTTCCAGCAGGACGATGCTGAGCATGGGCGGGGGCTCGCGTTGCAGGACCTCTTGGCGGCGCAGTCGTCCTTCGACGGCGGTCTCTTCCTGCAGAAGGGCGCGGATGTAGGCCGGGGTCTGGAAGAGGCCGTAGACGAACATCGTCTCGAAGGCGCGCAGTAAGCAGGCGGTGCCTTCGGCCAGGGGGTAGTCGGCGAACCAGGGCGGGTACCGGCTGGATTTGAGCAGGTCGTCCCAGGCGTCCTGCATTTCGGTCTGGGATTCGAGGGCCTTGTCGAGCTCGGCCGCGAACTCTCTCGTGCAGCGGGTGGTTCCGGTCTCGACCTGGCCGATGTAGCTGCGGGTGACCGGTATGCGGTTGGCCAGTTCGAGTCGGGAAAGTCCGACATCTTCGCGCAGGCCGGCCAGGGCGATGCCGAAGGCGATGGTCTGCCGGGTGGGCTTTCGTGACGGCATGGGCGGGCCACCTCTCGAAAGCACTTGCAAGCAGGTGCAAGCGGGCTCGTTGCGCTGTCGCGCTTTGCTCTTGATATTACTCCATGTGGTTAATCCTTTGCGTTAAGTCACATACGACACGCGGAGGTGAGCGGATGGAGCCGTCAGTGATCGTGATCAAGGCGGCGGCGGAGGCCGTCAGGGAGGCCCGAGAGTTCGTCGGGATGGTCTTCGGGAGCTGGGGGCTTGCGGACTACGTCGCCCGGACGGTGGTCAGCGAGCTGGCGACCAACGCGGTCACGCACGGGTCCCGGGACGGGGATCTGGTGATCGTGCGCGCCTATCTGCGGGACGACGGGTTCGCGGTCGTCGAGGCGTGGGACCGGTCGGACGCGGCGCCGGTCGTGCGGCCCGTCGACCATGCCGCCGAGAGCGGGCGCGGGCTGATGCTCATGGAGTCGCTCGTCCGGCGCTGGGGGACTCGGCCGCTGAGCGAGGGCGGCAAGGTGGTCTGGGCCGAGATCGAGCCGGTGCCCGCATGAGCGGTCATCTCGGCCCCATCCGCCGAGCGGTGCGTTACTTCTTCGGCTTGTGAGGGGGCAGGAGGCGGGCGGCGAGGATTGTTGCGCCTTTTACGGCTGCCTGGTCATCCAGTTCGGAGAGGGTCAGGCGGGGTGCCTCCCGGAAGGTCAGGCGGTCCGCCAGGCGGGTGGCCAAGGGGGCTCGGAGTGACTCACCGGCCTTGGCCAGGCCGCCGCCGATGACGAGGAGGGACGGGTCCAGGAGGAGTGTCGTGGCGGCCAGGCCGTCCGCCAGGCAATCGAGTGCTTCGGACCAGACCTGCGTGGCCTTCTCGTCGTTCCGCCCGGCGCGGGCTATCACTTCCTCCGCGGGGACGGAGGCGCCGTGGCGGCGGGAGATGGCGGCGGCCGAGGAGTATCTCTCCAGGCAGCCCTTGTTGCCGCAGGCGCAGTCCTCGCCGTTCGGGCGGACGACCACGTGGCCTATCTCGCCGCTCCAGCCGATCGTGCCGGGATAGGGGCTGCCGTTCAGAATCAGGGCGGCGGCTATTCCGGTGCCTATGGCCATGAAGACGAAGTCGCCGGCGTCACGGCCGGCGCCCAATACCGCTTCCGCCAGGCCGCCCGTGCGGACGTCGTGGCCGACGGCGACGGGGATTCCGAGGCGCTCGCGGGCCAGGTGGAGCATGGGGACGTCGCGCCAGCCGAGGTTCGCGGAATGGACGGCCGTGCCCGTGGATTCGTCCACGATGCCGGGCAGGGCGATCCCGGCGGCCTGGGCGGGGGAGCCCAATGCGGCCGCGCGGGACGCGAGGTGGGCGGCGAAGTCGAGAATGCCGCCCACCGGGTCTTCGCGGTCCGTGGGACATGACTCGGTCAGGAGTACTTCGGAGTCGTGCGTCACCGCGGCCTTCATCGAGGTGCCGCCCACGTCCAAGCCGATCAGGCTCATTTGATGGAGCCCGCGGTCAGGCCGCCGATCAGGTAGCGCTCGACGAAGATGAACAGGATGACGACCGGGATGATCGCGATCAGGGACGCGGCGAAAAGGTACTGCCAGTGCGCCTGGTACTGGGTGACGAAGGACGGGATGCCGACCGTGAGCGGGCGGCGGTCCGGGGACGCGGTGACGGTCAGGGCGACGATGTACTCGTTCCACGCCGCGATGAACGTGTAGACGATCGCGGTGACCACGCCGGGCATGGAAATGGGGAGGGTGACGCGGGTGAGGGCGCCCATGCGGCCCGCGCCGTCCAGGAAGGCGGCCTCTTCCAGTTCCTTCGGGATGCTGGAGAAGTAGCCGTGCAGGATCCAGACGCAGAACGGCAGGTTGAACGCCGCGTTCACCAGGATGAGCGACATCAGGGTGTCGGTCAGGTTCAGCGCGACCATTTCCCGGTAGATGCCGATGACGAGTGCGGTCGGCGCGAACATCTGCGTGACCAGGACGAGCAGCAGGAACGCGCCGCGGCCCCGGAAGCGGTTCCGGGCCGTGTAGTAGGCGGCGGGCAGGGCGCAGGCCAGGGTCACCAGGGTGGCGGCGGCCGCCACGGTGAGGGAGACCCGCAGGTACGTCCAGACGGGGGCCGCCGACCAGACGTCGACGAAGTTCGACCACGTCCACTGGGACGGCAGGTAGGTGCCGGGGGATTCCGTCAGCTCGCGCTCGGGCTTGAGCGCGGTGAAGAACATCTGCAGGTAGGGCAGCAGGAAGGCCAGCGCCACCAGCCAGCCGATCCCGGCGAGGACGATCTTTCGCGTTCGCCGGGGGGTCGCCCCCTCGGGTGCCGAGCGGCCGGTCATCGGACCTCCTCACGCCAGCGGGCGGCCCGCAGGTACAGCAGCACCATCACCAGGATCAGGACGAAGTTGACGACCGCCATCGCGCCGGACTCGCCGACGTTCTGGTCGTAGAACGCGAGTTTGTACATGTACGTGGTGGTGGTGTCGGTCTTGTGGCCGGGCCCGCCGCCGGTCATCGCCCAGATGATCGGGAAGCTGTTGAACACGTTGATCACGTTGATGATCGAGGCGATGAGGATGGCCGGGCGCAGGAGGGGGAGGGTGATGCCGAAGTAGGTGCGGACGTGGCCGGCGCCGTCGACGCGGGCGGCCTCGTACACGTCGCCGGGGATCGTCTGCAGGCCGGCGAGGATGACGAAGGACGTGAACGGCAGCGACACGAACACCGCGACCCACATCATCCAGAACATCGCCTGGGTGGGGTGGGCCAGCCAGTTCACCGGCTCGTCGATCAGGTGCAGGTCGAGCAGGACGCGGTTGACGATGCCGGAGTAGTTGTCCAGCATCCACTTCCAGATCAGCGCCGTCATCAGCACCGACGCCGCCCACGGGACGATGACGGCCCAGCGGACGACGCGGCGGCCGGGGAAGCGGGCGTTCAGCAGCTGGCCGAGCGCGAGGGACAGCACCATCGTGACGATCACGATGCCGCCGACCCACAGCAGCGTCCGCAGCACGACGGGGACGAGGTCGTCCTCGCCGAACAGGTCGGTGTAGTTGGCGCCGCCCCGGTAGCCGAGCGTGACGCCGGACGAGCTGATCTTCTGCAGCGACGTCCGGACCATCTCGATCACCGGCCAGAGCACGACGACCGTGATGAGGACGAGCGCCGGGCCGAGCCACAGCAGCGGGGTCAGCGCGCGGCCGGCCCGGCGGACGAGGGAGGGGCGGGGGGCCGGGGAGGTGACGGCCCCCCGCTCCTTGGCCTTGAGGTCCTGCACTCAGCCGGCCTTCTCGGCGGTTTCCTGGATCTTGTCCAGGACCTTCTTCGGGTCCTCGTTCGCGGCGGCGGTGCCGAGGTCCTGCTTCACCGCGCCGGCGACCGCGGACCACGCCGGGTTGGTCGTCGGGGCGAACTTGGAGGTGGGCAGCGCGTCCACGAACTGCTTCATGTACGGGTCGGCGCTGAGCGCGTCACCGGCCGACTTCGTCACCGGGAGGAAGCCCTCGGTGGTGAGGAACTTCGAGGTGTTCTCCTTCTGGTAGAAGAAGTCGAGGAACTTCTTGATGGCCTCCTTGTTCTTGCCGTCGTCCTTCTTGAACGCGGCGAGGACGTCCATGACGCCGAGCGTGTTGTGCTCGGTGCCGCTCTTGCTCGGCAGCGGCGCGACGCCGAAGTCCAGGTCCTTGTTCACCGGGTCGATGAATCCGGCCTTGGTGAACGGCCCGCCGATGGCCATGCCGACCTTGCCCTGCGCGAACTGGTTGAACACCGTCTTGCGGTCGGTGGTCTCCGGGTTCGGCTGGGTCAGCCCGGACTTGTTGAGGTCCTTGAGGAAGGTGAGGGTGTCGATGTTGGCCTGCTGGTTGATGGCCCACTTCCCGGACGCGTCGACCCAGCCGCCGCCGTTGTTCATCGCCCACGAGTAGAACTCGGCCTGCGACTCCTCGGGGCCGAGCGGCAGCCCGTAGCCGATCGCGCCCGTCTTCTTCACCTTCTGCGCGGCGCTCTTCACCTCGTCCCAGGTGGCGGGCGGGTCGGTGACGCCGGCCTTCTTGAACAGCTCCTTGTTGTAGAACAGGAGGCGCGCGCTGGAGATGAACGGCAGGCCGTACTGGGTGCCGTTGTACTGGGCCTGCTCGACGAAGGTGGGCGTGAAGTCGCTCAGCGTCGCCGGAGACAGCACCTCGGACGCCTTGTAGATGAGGCCGTCGCGGGCGAAGTCGGAGAACGCGTTGTAGTTCAGGACGTCGGGGACCTGCTTCGTCTGGACGTAGGTCTTGACCTTGGCGTCCATCTGGGTCCAGTCGACCATCTCCAGGTTGACCTTGTAGCCCGAGTTCTTGGCCTCGAAGTCCTTGATCAGTGCGTCCCAGTAGGGCTTGGTGTTGTCGTCGTAGATCGCGGCGACGAACTTGATGGTCTTGCCGTCGGAGTCTCCGCCCGACGAACTGCCCTTGCCGCATCCGCTGACGCCGAGCGCCACGGTCAGGCCCGCCGCGACGACGCCCATGAGGTGCCGTTTCATCTGTCCCCGCCTCTCCGGCTTTCGCGCGTGCAAAATAGTGCTCGATGGGATGGCCCACCGAGCACAATCGCGCGTGGTGGGGTCGAAGATAAACACTGGTCCGTACCAGTTCAAGAGGCGTATTACTCACGAGTCTTAACCGTTACGCGGCGCCGGGTTAAGGCCGTTCTGGTCTGGTGTTCACGCTGGGGTGGTCTGTGCGGGCCGCCATGAGCGTCGGGGATGTTCACTCTGAGCGGAGCGCCGCCCGTCCTGATGCGGCCATCGGCGCACCCCTCCGGCGGGGGCGGCCGGAGCCGTCGTCCTTGCCCGTGGCCTGCGGTCTGTTTTGCCCGGTATTGACCGGGTAACCCGGCGCCTATCCGAGGTGGAGGCGAGGTGGACACGACGTGAAGACCCGGAGCGGCGCGGGCACCGGCGCCGCCGTCGGCGTCGCGGCGGCGTCCGGCCTGAAGACGTGGCAGGACTCCACCACCAGCGACCTCTACCGGCAGATCACGCAGGGGCGTGCCGCCTTCGA